>NZ_JBSMDE010000211.1:0-14003 GCF_056497305.1 Caldithrix sp.
GAAGGGGCAACTTATGCCCAGGCGGTGAGGAACCGTGCCGGCATGTCATTCTGAGAATCCCTTACATTGGCAGAACATTCGAAAGAGCAATGTCAATCGTGCTTCAGTCCGCGACTTTGTACGGGCGAAGCATTTATGGCGAGCTTTTGTTTTAAAACCCATCCCCCCGGCCCTGTCCCCTTTAAAAAAGGGAAGGGGGAGTTATAATCTTTACAATGTAAATTTTGATTTTTAAATGTGCATCTACTTTAACTTTTGGGAAAGCTTATTAAGAATGCAGCACAAGAATTTTCGCATCCCGCCGTGGCGGGATTAGATCTTTTGAAGGAGGTATTCTAATCTTCTCAATTATCGAGTCCCTTCATTTTGTATTTTGATTGCAGCGCGGTAAATATCTTCCGTTAATTTTTTGCTCTCTTCTTCTCCTAAAATACTCACATAGCGCCGGTACAAATTCATCCAGGCTTCATGAATCTTCTCATTTAGTTCCTGACTCTTTTCCGTAGGGAAAACTTCTGTTAACTTCCCAACCGATTTGCGTTCCAGATAGCCTTTCATCTCCATTTTCTCGATCAACCGTGTCACCGTGGAAGGACTAAGCATCATTTTTTCGCTGATTTCTTTGGGCTGTATTCCCGGTCGGGCATTCACCGTCATCAGCAAAAACACATAAGAAGGGGCCAGTTGCGTAATACTAAACTCCTCTTCAGCGATCCTGGTTATGATTCGTGCCAGGGCATTGGCTGAATAGTAGAGACAGGTACAAAATTTTGATTCCTTTTTTTTCATAGTTGATGAAGTATACTAAAATTTGCTTGCACATACAAATATTTTTGCCATGTTCATTCTAAAAAGAGTAATTGATCCTTTCAAACGAAATAAAAAAACTCATAATCCCAATAAATACAATCCTTCTTTAAGGGCGATTCTTACAGGAACAGAAAGAGAATACCTTTTTAGAGAGAACTCTTTATGTCAATTCGCGATTCCCGGCTTATCGGAAGAACCAAAATTTAAAGGTAGGTGTGGGCTTCAGGCTCACGTATGGGACTAATCCACCCTGCCGTACTCTGTAGTGCGACTCTCCAGACTCGCTTTAAGGTAACCGCTTGCAAAAATCCGATATCTACCAGGAAATTTCCTTTCGTTCTGAAAATAAATACCCTCACAGGAGAGCACTCTTTCACCGGAAATATTAAATTAAAGCGTGTCAGAGACTCGCTCTACGTTCGGGGTTGATCAGACCTGTTTCAATCATACCTATGGGATGGGGTTGAAGGAAAAATTCTAATTACTAAAAGCCGGCCAACAACCCCAATAGTCCTATAACCACTCCAACCAAAACATTTACAGCCTTTAATGTCACAAATGCTTTTTTAGAAACAGCTAACAAAGGCAATGTCCCGTGCCCATCCTGTACAATGGAGCTGGCCATTAAAATGCTAAAGGGGATCGAACCGCTGGCAAAGAGCGTCACAAAGATCATGTGTGGGCCGGATTCCGGAATGATCCCTACCTGTACGGCAAGGATCAAAACCGTAATCATATTGGCTTAGATCCATTGTTGTAAATCCAGATAGTTTTCAAGAAAGTGAATCACGAACAGCGCACCAAATGTCCACAAAAAAATTTTTAGAAAATGGCGTTTCAAAACGTGTTCCCACAGATGCATTTACAGAAAATGATCCGGAACTGTAGCGACCACAAATAAAGCAAAAGCAGTGCTCAGCAACAAAGTAATTTTGACCCAATTCCATGTTTGCGGGCCAAGGGATTGAGTAAACAGGGCAAACAAAAATATAAGAAAAATTCCCAATAACAAAGCTCTTGTAAAACTCATGTTTTTTTAATTGAGGTAAAATCTGCTTTTTCTGAAAACAATGGCACACCTGTCGCTGGTGTAGTTCGAATTCATGCTCTTCTCCGGCCAAAAGTATTATCTTGATCTTTGTAAAAGACATTTACCAGATACCCGAAACCAATGCCTATCATAAAAAGGATCAAATTTAAAATGAGTGCTTTTCCGGGAAACAGAGAAAACATGACATAGGCTTCATCCCCACTGGTAGCGATCATGGTCGATACCAGTGCATCGAAGCTGATCAAGCGGTGTGAATAGATTGAAACAACCGTAAATGCGCCGAGACATCCAGGAACAATACCTAAGAAAGCGCTTAACAGATATTGTTTAAAACGATTGGCTAAAAAAGTAGCCTGCCATTGACCAGGTGTCTGCACATTGATATATTCAATTAGCAACATCATAATAAGAACAAAGCTCGAAATCAACAAAGCCTGTCTGACAGGTCCAACAATGAACATGTTCACCTCACTACGATTGATTCAACAAAGCCAAACGCACTTTAATGAACTACGCTAAAAATAATTTAAATGAGCTGTCCGTTTTCCCCTCTGTGTGCCTCTAATTTACGCTTAGTCGGTCTTCATCTTACCCGACAAAAATTTAGACAACAGATCTACATCATCCGCAGAACCGATGTACAGCGGCGTCCGTTGATGCAGTTCCTGTGGTTGAATTTCCAGAATGCGTTGTTTACCATCGATGGCCTTACCACCGGCCTGTTCCACAATAAAAGCCAATGGATTGGCTTCGTACAACAAGCGTAGTTTGCCTTTGGGCGCTTTCTTGGAAGGAGGATACAGAAAGATTCCTCCGTAAAGCAGGTTGCGATGAAAATCACTGACCAGCGAGCCGATGTAACGGGAATTCATCGGACGATTGGTATCGCCATCAACCTGTTTGATGTATTGCACATATTGTTTAACCGGTTCGTCCCAGAAGCCATAATAACTCTCATTCAAGCTGTAAATTTTGCCCTTTTTAGGGATTTTAATATTGGGATGAGAAAGCACAAATTCTCCATAGCTGGGATCCAATGTAAAACCATACACTCCATTACCGGTGGTGTACACCAGCATTGTGCTGGAACCATAAATTACATAACCAGCACAAATCTGTTTAAGACCCGGTTGCAGGCAATCTACCAGGCGCCCTGGCCGACCTTCGGGCGTAAGGCGATGATAAACAGAAAAAATGGTTCCCACGCTCACATTGGCATCGATGTTTGAAGAGCCGTCGAGTGGATCAAATACCACCACATATTTACCCAGCGGATACTCCTCCGGAATGGGGATGATGTCTTCCGATTCTTCGGAAGCCATTACGCAGGTATGTCCGTTGTGATCCAGCGCTTTGATGAGGGTTTCGTTGGCAAACTCGTCCAATTTTTTCACGACTTCGCCCTGAACATTTACGTAGCCGGTTTCTCCTAAAATATCCATTAACCCGGCTTTATTCACATGGTAAGAAATCAATTTTGCAGCAAAGGCGATATCATTCATTAGATCGGTAAACTTACCGGTTGCCGTTGGATATCGGCGTTGTTCCTCGATGATGTGCCTGGTCAATGTAATAATTTTGCCACTCATTTGTTCACTCCCCTGTTATGGTTTTTATTCAGAGACAAAAAGATATAGCTAATTTAAGGAAAAAATCATTAAAGAAAAAATGCAAAAAGCACTTTTTTAAAAAAAAGTAATGAACTTAAGCACCAGTGTGCGGACTAAACCAAGCGCGCTATGGCGCTTTCACGCTTGTCATATTGCAATGTCGTTACTTCAGGCCTAATTCCTTACACATCCGGTGGTAATTGGGTGGGGCCAGACCTAAAATACGGGCCGCTTCGGCATCGCTACGACTCCGTTTGCGCACAAATTCAAAATATTTTTTCTTGAATTGCTTTTCTGCTTCCCGCCAGGGTTCAATGTGGCTGGCATCCCAGGTAAAACTATTTTCATCGTTAGCCGATTGTACGGACTGCGGCGCCTGGCCCAGAGAATTTTTAACATCGTGAACATCAACCACACCGTTAACGCTGTACAGCAGGCGTTGAATTACGTTCTGCAACTGGCGTACATTACCCGGCCATTCAAAGGCTTGCAAATAGTCCATGGCCGAAGTAGTGATGCGCGGTCGCTCCATCCCTAAATTGCGCGAGAAGAGTTCAAGATAGTGATCAATTAACAGTGGAATGTCCTCTCTTCTTTCACGCAAAGGTGGAATAAAAATATTGATTACATTCAAACGATAAAAAAGGTCTTCTCTGAATTTTTTCTGCGCCACCGCCTCAATCAGGTCTTTATTGGTGGCTGCAACCACGCGCACATTGACCTTCAATTTTTCCGTGCGGCCGATCTTGTCAATTTCGCCATCCTGCAAAACGCGCAATAATTTTACCTGGGCTGACAAAGGTAATTCTCCGATTTCATCCAGGAACACAGTACCCATATTGGCTACTTCAAACAGGCCTTTTTTCTGATTCATAGCTCCGGTAAACGAGCCCTTTTCAAAGCCGAACAATTCACTCTCAATAAGTTCCTGAGGCAGGCTGCCGCAATTGATGGTCATAAATTTTTCAAAACGACGGTTGCTCAAGTAATGGAGGTGGGTGGCCACCAACTCCTTGCCGGTTCCAGATTCTCCCAGAATCAGTACAGTCGTATCCTGCTGAGCTACCCTTTCAATTTTCTGGCGTAGTTCCTGCATAGCCTGCGATTGGCCGATCAATACCTTTTCCCGTAGGATCTCCGAAATATTTTGCTCCAGTTTGCGTTTGGACGATTGCTCCTTTTTCAGCAGTCGTCTTTTTTCAAAGGCGTTCAAAATGCTCAAAATAAAATCGGTTGGCTGATAGATGAATTCCTCGATATCGCCTGGATACTTGGTGCAATACCACATGGCGCCGGCTTCGATTAAACGGTTGGCAAACTCAAAATCCGTAATGTTAACCGTCATTTTGGTAATTACAATAATCTGCAGCGTTGGATCGATCTTTTTAATCTTGCGAATCAGATTTTCGCCTGTCAGCCCTCCGAACAATTGATAATCCATAATAATCACATCGTACTGATTGGGAGCCGCTTTCAAAACTTCCAGGGCCGACTGGCCGTCGGCCACAACCTGTTTGATGCGTATCTGGTCTGCCAGTGGTGCAACGGTTTTTTTCACACGTTGGACGTCATAGGTTTCGTCTTCTATAAGCAGGATGTTGATTTTCTGATCAAAGTGCATTGTTCTCTCCTCTCACCTTATCCGTTGACTGGTTCTGTAGCCTGGCACCATAAGGAATGGTGATGGTAAAACAGGCGCCGCCATTATGAAGATTCTCTGCAGCAACACGCCAGCCGCAACGCTGGGCAATGAAATAGGCCAGGTAACAACCATAACCGGTTTTCCTTCCTTCCTCTTTGGTCGAAATATTTTCTAAAAACAGGCGCTGAGTGCCCTGTTCATCGGGCACCAACAATTCCGGCAGAATACCCTGCCCATTATCGGAAATTTTAATCAGTCCCACCCGATCCTGTTCGTTGAAAACGGTTTCGATCTCAATTTGAACCGGATTAACCTTACTATGATCCACCGCATTTTGCAACAATGGTTCGACAATCTCCCAGACAACGAATTCATTGATCTGCACCGGTGGCAACTGATCGTGCAATTTTAGATTAAAGCGAATTTGCTCGGTCTGTTGCGAGGTCCTCTGAAAAATGGAACGCACAAGAAATCGAAGGACGGCGTTCAAGTCGGTGCGGAACATGGGGTTGCGAATTGTTTGCAATGGCGGATCATACCACTTCATGTCGTAAATCACGCGACTAATGAAATTGGCGTATTTAGTAATCCGAAAGCGAATTTTTTCAAAATTGGAGTGGTCTAAATTCTGGAGGTCTTCCTTAATAAAACCCATTATCTTTTCGGCTTTGTGATGCGTGTGGTAAATGCGCTTGGTAAACAGGGCTTCCTTTTGATGAGCAATATGCTCTTTGATGTAACGCTCGCGTTCTTTAAACAGTAATTGTTGCGTTTCGTCGCGTTCGCGTACGGTGTAAGCCGAAATGTAAAACATGGCCAGCAGTCCAAACAAAATAAGGGCGGAAAAAATAAGCGCAATTTCATCGTAGTTGGTGGTAATCTGGCTGGTAATAAAAGCAAAGTCTGGTTTGAGGCGCATGAATAAAGCGCCAAAATATTCGCCGCGCGGCACTAATGGGACAAAAACCTGATAAACCTGATTTTTTTCGAAACTGATGATCTGTTCATTTTGCCTGATTTGCTTTTCTATCTGTTTATAGAGCGCTATGGCCTGGTCATGGCGATTTTCAGAATTGGGCTCTAAGGCCTGATCAAGATAAAAAAGATTAAACAAAGCCTGCCCATTGTCAATGGCGTAATAGTTACCATTGAGCTGCCCCAGTAAACAAATTTCTACAATATTTTGCTGTAGAATTTGCTGTGAAAAGATGATGTTGAATGCCTGGATCAGTTCCCTGCTTTGTTCAACGCTGTAGGCTTTTTTGGTCGGATTTGTTTCCATGATAAGCTCAAGCGAAGTGGAGGTTAGATTGGCTATTTTCTCGGCAGAATCCAGCTTATACCAGTTTTCTGTTTGATCGATCAACCGATGCAGGGAAATTTTGTTGATGTACGAGACAATCAACTGAAAGAAAATGAGCACCATAAATAAGATGGCCAGGTGCTTCCATTCAAAATGATACTGTTTCAGATGATCGAAAAGGGTACGCCTCATGATGCAACTCAGTTTAAAAGGGTACGCTGAGAATTGATTTCTCGTTCGGCCATAATTAAGGCCTGTTCCACGCTTATTTCGTTTTTCAAGGCCTTGTGAAAATAAAATGAGAGAATATCTGAAATACGCGTGTAGTCCGGGCGCATGGGGCGATGCTGGCCATTCAACAATAGACGGTAAAGTTTTTTTAATTGTGGAAAGCGGGCAACCAGCACAGAATCGTGATACACGCTCTTTAGCGCGGGTAGATAGCGACCAGAAGTAAATAAGAATTTTTGATTCTGCTCTTGCTGCAAATACTTGATAAACGTTATGGCTTCTTCTTTGTGTTTTGAGTTTTTAGCCACCATTAAATTCCAACCTCCGTAAACCGCCCTGGTTTTTTGCGTTCTGAAATAGGGAATTTCTGCAAATTGTACACGGGCCTGCTTGCCCTGTTCTTCATTTAGAGTTTGAACCGTTAAATCAAATCCGGGCCAGCCCCTTAAAAAATACCCATCATTATTCAATAAAAAATTGTAGCAGCCGACTTCATCAAAACCAGTAACAATGGGAGGCGTCAGTTTGTAACGATAGATCAGGTCGTGAAGTAGATGTAGGGCTTCTCTGATTTCCGGCCTGTGCAGCTGGATGGGATTCTGTAAAAAGGTATTACGGATTTCCTCTGGCGTGAGCAATTCATAAAACACACACATCAGCCCTTCGAAGTTATTGGCCGAAAACAGAAAAACCGGTCTCCCTTCCCCCTTCAGACGTTGTCCTAATTCCAAAAAGGATTTCCAGGATAGTCGTTTCTTCAATTTTTGCCTGATGCTTTGATAATCCGGCAACGCCTGTAACAAATCGTCCCGAAAGTAAAGCAATCCAATATCCAGGTAGAGAGGAGCAGCCATTAAATGGCCCTGGTAGAGACAGGTTTTTACAGAAGGCTCCAGAAATTTCTCGATTTCCTGCTGAGTAAAGTAGCCATCCAGTGCGTAACTCCATTTGGCAAAACGCGGCGTCCAGATGACATCCACAGCAAACACATCGATGCGTTCGCTTTTGCTGCGCAATGAGCGGGCTAAAATCTCTTTCCGCTCATTGGTCGAAAATTTACTGAATGGCAGGTCCACCGGGATCACTTCTATTTTTCCCCGATACCTGCTGTTGAAGGTATCAATCAAGGCCCGATGTGTTTGAGAGATGTTATCCACATAGTACAATTTGACCGGGCCCGCTTTGGGCTTTGCAGAAAAACTGAGCACATAAAAGTAAAGAAATAACAAAATGAAGCCTAATGCGGTCAGGCTCAACCAGAATGTCTGTTTTTTGCTTGTTTCTTCCATTACATTATTGTTTCCCACTTCACCTTTTTTATGCCTGCCTTTTTTCAATGGAACTTAGTAGGCACGTATCGTGAGACGTCGCCTGCCATAGTTTGGGCTAAATTATCATTTTAATAATGGATATGCAAAACTTATTTTAATGAAATTATTTTTAATCCTTTTCCGTTTTACTACTCAAGAAGCGGTTTTGCAAACCAGACATCCGTGTCATTTTGATTACATATTCATGGGTAGAAGAAATCTTTAAACGATTTCTCGTTACGTCAGGAACAGGGAGTTTTTGCAAAACGCAAACAATGAAATAGGTACAGGAGTAATCATGCGACGATTAAAAGGAAAATATCTGGCCATCCTGCTAATGGCTGTAGTTTCAATAAACGTAAGTGGAAAGGTGCAAAAAATGGATCATCATCTGGAGAAGGCGACCCTGGGCGGAGGCTGTTTTTGGTGTTTAGAAGCGATCTATCAGCGCGTTAAAGGCGTGGAAAAGGTGGTGAGCGGTTACGCAGGCGGGCACGTTGCCAATCCCACTTATGAACAGGTCTGCACAGACACCACAGGTCATGCCGAAGTAGTTCAAATAACATTCGATCCTCAAATCATCAGTTACGCTGACATTTTGAATATTTTCTGGCAAATCCACGATCCAACCCAGCTCAATCGCCAGGGCCATGATGTGGGCACTCAGTACCGTTCGGTTATCTTTTACCACAACGAAGAGCAGAAACAGCAGGCGCTGAAATCCAGAAACAAACTGATACAATCCGGCATCTACAAAGATCCCATTGTCACTGAAATTGAGCCATTGAGCCAATTTTATCCGGCAGAAAAATATCATCAGAATTATTTCAACAACAATCCGTCGCAAACGTACTGTCAGTTAGTCATTGCGCCCAAGTTGAAGAAGTTCAAAAAGTCTTTTACCGAATATCTAAAGTAGCCCTGCCGCAGCCGCCAGGCGTTCAACAAGCTCGCCGGCAGTGCAAATGAAAATTAAGTAATGCGTAGTTAGAATACGTCCTTAAAAAAATCTGGCGTACTTTGCGAATTCTTTGCGTCCTTTGCGGTTGGCTTTTTACCGTTAAAGTCTGCACCTGTGAATTTTTTAGTTGCGGCTGCGCCGTCTTAAAGAAAATGCCTGTTCAAATTCCGGAATCGAATCGAAACAGTTGGCGGCGCTTCCTGCCGGAAATCTTTTAACTCCGTTCTTTATTTTTGTTTGTAGAGTTCTGCAAAATTAACCTGTGGCTGTCATTCTGAGGAGTCCCGTGAATCGGGACGACGAAGAATCCCTTGTTTTTAATTAACTTATGAGATTCTTCGCTTCGCTCAGAATGACAAATAAAGTAATTTTGCAGAACTCTATATTTTTGTTTGCATTAAATAACTCGCCCCTCTAATTTTACATCAAAAGGAAATCGTACTTACCGTAAACCTTTTAATCCTGTTTCATCTTTGCAAAGGATGAAAAGGGAGAACGGGCATTTTGCCGCAAGGCATTCACTGGCTTAAAGGAGAAATCTTTCCATGGAGCATTTTGGTTTCTGGTCTGTGTTGCCCCCGTTACTGGCCATCGTTCTGGCCATTAAAACTAGGCAGGTCTTTCTTTCCCTCTTTTTTGGAATCTGGATTGGCTGGGTGGTTATCAATCAGGGTAATGTTTTTCACGGCACGCTGGCCAGTTTTGACGCGTTGATTGATGTATTTAAAGAGCCTGGCAACACGCGCACCATCATGTTCAGCGCCCTGGTTGGCGCGCTGATCACCTACATTCAACGTTCCGGAGGCGTTGATGGTTTTATTCATTACATCAACCGTTTCCTGCATTTTTTAGAAAACAAAAAAAGCAGTAACAGTCGACGCACTGTGCAATTGATGGCCTGGGCTACCGGGGTTATTATTTTTGTGGAATCCAGCATTAATGTTTTGACGGTTGGTTCCATTTACAGACCAATTTTTGATCGGCTGAAAATACCCCGTGAAAAGCTGGCTTACATTGCCGATTCTATCTCAGCGCCCACCTGCATCTTAATCCCACTCAATGCCTGGGGGGCGTACATCATGGGTTTATTGTTAGCGCAAGGCCTTTCGAATCCATTCAAGATCATGCTCCATGCTTATCCTCTTAATTTTTATCCCTTTTTGGCCATGGCTGCCGTTCTCATTGTGATTGTGACACAAAAAGATATTGGTCCCATGAAAAAAGCCGAACGCAGAGCACGCGAAGAAGGCAAGGTCATTGCCGATAACGCCGTGCCCATGATGTCCAGCGAAATCGTTAGTATGGAAAAAAAAGAAGGAATTACACCCAAAGCCAGGAATATGTTAATCCCCATTGCTACCATGGTTTTCATGATGCCGATCGGACTCTTTTATTCCGGCTGGAGTCAGCTGGAGCATCCGGGCAGTATGTCCTGGAGGCAATTGTTTTTTGAAGCTATCGGTCAGGGCTCCGGTTCAAAGGCCGTGCTGTGGGCTGTGTTAACGGCATTGCTGGTAGCCGCTATTCTTTATCGCAGTCAAAAGATATTTAAACTCCAGGAGCTGATGGATTTGCTGTTTAAGGGGATTGGAGGCTTAATTCCCCTGGCCCTGCTTATGATGCTGGCTTTTGCCATAGGTAAACTGTGTAGAGAACTGGGCACTGGAATTTACGTGGCCGAAATTGCCAAACAGTGGTTGAGTCCCCATTTTGTCCCGGTTATTATCTTTCTGGTCTCCTGCTTTATCGCCTTTTCTACTGGCACATCCTGGGGAACGTTTGCCATTATGCTGGCCATTGCGATTCCCATGGCTCAGAACATGCAGGTGAATATTCCACTGGCCGTGGGTGCGGTTTTAGGCGGCGGTGTGTTTGGAGATCACTGCTCGCCCATCTCCGATACCACCATAATTTCTTCAATGGCCTCAGCCAGTGACCATATCGATCATGTAAAAACACAACTACCCTACGCTTTATTGGCCGGAGCCGCGGCTGCGTTTCTCTATCTCATTGCCGGGTTTGTTGAAAACATCTAAGGTAACAAAGCCGCAAACAAAAACATTTCCGCAGGGTTTTGAGCAACCACAGTGAGCACGGAGAAGCACAAAGGGCGCTCTTCTGGCACCAGACAGGCAATGAATGTTTTAAATTAATGGCCTCGCCTCCTCAATCCCCTTCTCCCAGAATAAACGTCTCGGAGAGAGGGTGAGGGCTAATTCGTGAAATAACTTCTGCTGCTGTTGGAGGTGTAAAGTTAAGAGTATATGAGTGTAAGAGTTAAATAGTTCCGGAGCACCGGCCTGTCATTTTTTAATGAAATTTTATGGTTGCGACTCTGCTGCCTTAGATCTTTTAAAGGAAGTAATCCAAAACTCAGTAGCACTTACCTTCTGCTCTGTTTTTTCCTGGGTCTGACCTCGCTCTTATCCAGTTTACAGGCCTGAATGATGTCCTGGATGCTGGCCTCGGCTACGGCGATGTAGGTATCTGCAGCGCCATAATACATTTTTAACGTACCATCGGGTTCTGCAATAGCGCCGCAGGGAAAAACCACATTGGGAACATCGCCGGTGCGTTCGTAAATCTCTTCCGGACCAAAAATAAAATGGGGCGTATGGCCAATGACCTGTTCAGGTTGTTGCAAATCCAGTAATAGCGCGCCGACACGATAGAGTTTACCTGCGCCGGTGTTTCGCACCCCATGATAAAGCAAAAGCCAACCTTCTTCTGTTTTGATCGGAGGTGTGGAAATGCCCAATTTTGCTGAGCCCCAGCCCGGCTTCGGAGCCAGCAGAACTCTGGCGCCTCCCCAATGGATCAGATCCGGAGAAAACTGAATCCAGATATCGCCCCGCGCTCCTCCAAATCCCCCAGGACGATCAATCATTACATAATGCCCATTGATCTTTTCCGGAAAGAGCACAGCATCTTTATTGTCCACTTCGGTAATTAAAGCCAGTCGTTCAAAGTGCTCAAAATCCTCCGTAAAGCCAATGCCCACACGCGGACCATGCGGACCAAAAGCCGTGTAAGTAATGAAATATTTTCCATCCAACTCTGTAATGCGCGGATCTTCTACGCCATAGCGTTCGTACACTTCAAAAGCCGGATCTTTGGAGGGAACGATCCAGGGTTGAGTATCGACTTTAAAATGGTAACCGTCTTTGGAACGTGCCTGGGTCAGGTGACTGTATCCACGTAAATCTTCTACACGTAGCAGAAGCAAATATTCTCCTTTGAATTTGACAGCAGCTGCATTAAAGACCGTATTGCAAGAATAGGGGATATCGTCCCGGGCAATGATGGGGTTGTTGGCAAAGCGTTTAAATGGTTTTAGCAGATCGCTTCGCATGGAACGCTCCTCTCCGTTTATTCCACCCAAATTGAACGGGATTCCAGTAGTGGATCTTTGGACAATTCCTGGTAGATTTGCAGGTGTTTTTCAGCCACTTTGTTCCAGGATATTTGCTCTTTAACGTACCTAAGCGCATTCCGCGATAATTTTCCGGCCAGTTTCTGGTTCGTTAAAAGACTGGTAATATTTTCAATGTAATCCTGCGCCGAATGGCTAACCAGTCCGCATTGGGCGCGTTGCATAATATGCTGCATCGATCCGCTATTACTAACCACTAATGGTTTCCCAAAGGCCAGGCTATGGGCCAGAATACCACTTTGCGAATTTATTTTGTAAGGCAAGACAACCACATCCGCAGCCGAAAGAATCGTGTCAAACACCTCCTGTTCCAATTGTCCGCGAATCACATAAATACGGTCTTTCACAGGCGAATTTTCGATGCGCTGGAACAACATGGTGCGATAATCGCGATATTCATGGCCACGAACCTTGCCGGCAATAACCAGAATGGCGTCCGGAACGCGTCTGGCAATTTCGGGAAATAAGTCCACAATAAATTCAAAGTTTTTACTGGGCCGAAAATAGCCGATCATTAAGATCACCTTTTTGTTCGGCGGCAGACCGATCTTTTGTTTGGCATCTTTTATCGGTTCTACCTCGCGTGCGCCGTGTTCAATAACATGAATCGCCTTGGGATCTGCACCGGGCACGGTCTTCAGCAGGATGTCCTTTTGATAACCTTCATGAACAATGACGCGATTGGCATTTTGCACGATGTTTTGCAGAATGACACGCTGTTCATGAACCATTTCCCGATAAACGGTGTGCAGCGTGGCCACCACCGGAATTTGATTCATTTTAAACAGCGCAATTAGCGGCACAACCTGCACGCCGTAATGTTTGCCAAACAGTCCGAATTCGTGTTGGATGTGCACCACATCCGGCGAAAAGCGCATCATGGTGGAAAAGGCTTTTTCTGCCAGATCGGTATCTTCATAATCGAATACAGGGAAAACCTGCTGCCCACTGCCCCCGAGATGCGACACCACATAAATGTCTTGTTTTAACTGGCGTAGGGCTTCAATCAAGAATTGAGAGTAAGTAGCAATACCGCATTCAATCGGTGGATAGGTGCTGATGAACCCGATACGCATCCTTGAGTTCCTTTCCCGTTAATTAAGCGCTATCCATTAGATTCACAATTTTTAATGCAGGATACAAGCCAGATTCCGTTTTTCTGGTGGTAAAGAGAAACTGAGAGTCCGCAGGAACGGACACATCAATAAAATAGACGCGGGAAAACGCAAAAAGCTGCCAGTGCAGGTAAGATATTTTTAAGGCAGCACGGCCGCAATCCAAAAATTCCCGCAGGGATTTAAGCAACCACCGAGAGCACCCGTCTGGCAGGCGCAGCCGGACAGGCCCGTCTGGCAGCACCAGCCGGACAGGCCCGCCAGTCTGGCAAGGCGCAGCCTGACAGGTCTGGCCACCGGACAGGCCCGTCTGGCCACCGGACAGGCAGGGAAGTCACAAAGGGCGCCCGTCTTACGGCCGGACAGGCAAAAGAGCAATTTTAATTAAAAATTTAAAATTACGAATTACAAATTAATTTGCCAAGGGACAAGTTTCCCCAGGCAGTGAAGGCCTGTGCCGGCATGTCATTCTTCTCCCAGCTTCAGGCGTAACTCGAGCTTCAGCTCCAGATTTGCCCTAACACCTACACAAATGTT
>NZ_JBSMDE010000212.1:0-4096 GCF_056497305.1 Caldithrix sp.
GGCATGGACGACTATGTCAGCAAACCCATCGATCTGGAAGAGATTCAAACGGTTATTGCTTCCTGGGGCGAGAAAATTTTACAAAAGAAGAAAGCCTCGCCAGAAGCTTGATCGTTATCCGCCGGGCAGAAATAATCAGATACCTAATCGCTTTTTTTTCTTAAATAACGATGTGCGGTTAATGCCCAGTATTTTTGCCGCTTCGTTGATTTTGCCATTGGTTTGATCTAAAACTTTCAAAATGATTTTCCGTTCGCACTTTTCCAGTTCCTCTTTAAGAGAACCGGCAAATGAATCATCTTTTCCGTATGGGAGGTCGTTCATTTGCTGCTGCAGTTCTCCCAGCCCAATTGTAGAATTACGGGCAAAGACAACGGTTTTTTCGACTACATTTTTTAATTCGCGCACGTTGCCCGGCCAGGAATAGCGTTTCAATTCGTCCAGCGCCTGAGGGGTAAAATCAGTTATTTTTTTATTATAAGTATCGGCAAATTCACGCAAAAAATGTCGGGCTAACGGTTCAATATCTTCTAAGCGTTCCCTTAACGGAGGGACATTAATATGAACCACATTTAATCTGTGATAAAGGTCTTCTCTAAATTTGCCATCTTCTATTAAGCGGTAAAGGTTCTTATTCGTCGCCGCAATAATACGAATGTCCACTTTCACATATTTGTTCGAGCCCAACATCATAAATTCTTTGTCCTGTATTACATGTAATAGCTTGGCCTGAAGAGCCATATCCATATCGCCAATTTCATCTAAAAAAAGCGTACCGCCATTGGCCGCCTGAAATTTGCCCGATTGTTCATGGATGGCGCCGGTAAAGGCGCCTTTTTTGTGTCCAAACAATTCGCTCTCTAATAAGTGTGTGGGGATGGCTGCGCAATTTAGTTTTATGAAGGGGCCGGAAGAA
The DNA here is from genome assembly GCF_056497305.1 of Caldithrix sp. Classification (NCBI taxonomy): domain Bacteria; kingdom Pseudomonadati; phylum Calditrichota; class Calditrichia; order Calditrichales; family Calditrichaceae; genus Caldithrix; species Caldithrix sp. The sequence continues at coordinate 917 of NZ_JBSMDE010000212.1, forward strand.
CGATTACTGGTCAGGTGAATGGCCCTGGCCACTAATTCTTTTCCGGTGCCGGTTTCACCCGTGATTAAAACTTTGGTGTTTAAGGCGGCTACCTGTTCTATGGTGTTAATGATGTTATCTATTGCTTTACTACGCCCAATGATCTTGTATCTGTTTTTTAGTTCGGTCATCAGACGAGATTTTTCTTCGAACAGAATCTGCCTTTCCAGGGCATTTTTTAAGGTGATTTGTAATTTTTCCGGGTCCACAGGTTTTTCTACAAAATCGAATGCCCCTTTTTTGATCGCTTCGACAGCAATAGAAATTGTACTCTGTCCCGAGACCATAATTACAGAGATATCTTTATCGAAATCGCGGATCTTCTCGATGAGTTCAAGCCCATCCATGCCTGGCATTTTTACATCTAAAAAGACCAGATGGTAGGTTGCTTTTTTTAAGTAATCCAGCGCCCTAACGGGATTTGCGCAGGTTTCTACTTCATATTTTTTGTACACTAATAAATTTTTTAATGATTGTAAAAAATATTCATCATCGTCAACAATTAAGATTCGATACATCAAAAAACCCTGACTTTATTTTTTGTTAGATAAAAAAACTGTGCAAAGAATATACCATTTTTGAATAGGCGTTTATTGGGATTTAGCTCCTGTTATTCGAATCGTTTTGTTGCCGGAAAGCATCATGGTTGCTAATTGGCAACATTATTTTAACTATCGTCGAAAAATTTTCTGTTGAATAAATAGAAATTTCGCCATGATGTTCTTGAATGATTTTTTTGGCAATGGCCAGGCCCATGCCGGTCCCTTCTTTTTTGGTGGTAAAGTAGGGTTCATAAATTTTGTCCCTGATTTCCTGAGGAATGCCGGGGCCAGTATCGGCGATATCGATTTCTACATAGGCATTAAATTGATCATGCACGGCATCAATTTTATTAACGGTAATTGCAATCGCCCCTTCGCCTCGAATGGCATCGATGGCATTTTCGATAATGGCTTGCAGAGCCATCTGGATCTGCTGTTCATCTACAAAAATGCGATCAACATCTGAAGAGAAGTCAAGATAAAAATGAACCGATTGTTCAGAATAACTTTTGAACACGGCAATGGTTTGGCGGATTAAATCCTCCACGCCTATCCAGCCGGGTTTTGGTCTTTCCAGATTGGTGAACTTTAAAAAATTGATGGTTTTGTTTTTTACGCGATTGATTTCCTGCAGCATTAATTTAAGTTCAGGTTCAATAATCGTATATGTTTCCGGGGCCATATCAGCTAATTTCAAATTAAGAGTGGTCATGTTCAGGGTTATTGAAGATAAGGGAGCTTTAATGTCGTGCGCCATTTTTTGTACGGTTTTACTCCATACCTTTAAGCGATCGTCTTCGATTGGTCTGGAATAATCATTAATTTCAAAATAAAAACCATGCGTGTAACCGAATAGGACTTTAATCGGTTTGGCGTAGAGTAGGGCTTTTAAATGGACATTATTTTCATTGATTAAGATTTCTTGCTTAATATTCTGTAAATTGTGCAGTAAGTTCTGCACAATTTTTAAGAATGACGGATATTCGGCAAATAGTTCCAGCACGGAGCGATCTTTGTATTCGGTAATTCCCAATTTAAATTGATCGATAATGGCATGGTTCATGAATTTGATTTTTCCGTTAGGAGTTAACAGCATCACTCCGCGATCTGGATTGCTTAAGATGGAGTGTAAGGTTGTTCGGTAGGCTGAAAAATTATTATAAACTTGAACGCCCTGCTGCACAATTAAAAAGGCCAACAAAAACAAAAAGACATGCCGAATATAGCGAAATGAATAAAGGGGATTTAACTGATAGCTAAGAAAATATTTTTGTCCACTACACTGCAAATAAAGTTGATCGGGGTCCTCGCCGTTTTTTTTGATCGAGAGATTGTAAAATCCATTAAATAAATTGGGCACCGGGATTTGCACAAACTTTCGAAAATCGCTGCTAAATAATTGCAGCATATTTTCATGATGCGTCAATAATTCAAAGTTAAGGTTTTTATCCAGGTTTAAATCTGATAGCAAAATGTTTCTAAAATAAACCGCATAGTGATAAGGATTTTTGAGCTCAAGAGAGGGCGAAACATGGTAAATGAATTGATGTTTGGTGTCGATCAATATGGTTTTCATTTGATTTTTATCAGATTGAATGAGCGTCCAATCCATTCCTTTCAAATCAAGGCGTTTGAGCTCCTGTCCCTGCCAATTGAAGAGCATTAAACGAGCAAATGGTCGAGCTTTGCTCCTGTTTATGAGTAGGGTGATGATCCGCTCATTTTGCAAACCAAAAGGCAAAGCAATGATTTCGGATTTTAAAAATGGGAATTCTACCGGTGGAAAAACAAAATTTAAGCGGCGATCAAAGGCTATTAAATAGGAGGAATGGTCAAAAAAATTGGCAACGGAATCGGCATTTCCAAAGGCGAAGCTGCCTTTCATTAAGACATAGGCGTTGTGATTAACGTTTACTTTTTCAGGATTGGCCAAAAAAGCGCTGCCCGGTAATGAGCGGCGCAGCAATTGTTGTTTACGGATGCTGTAGCAATAAAGCCCTCTGGGATGAATGGCTGCGCCGGCCATCACATTAAAAATCAGCTCGTCATAACGGTCTCCATCAGAATCTAAAAATACGCCGGAAATGGGTCGGATATCCCATTTTTTATTTTTTTGGGGAGAGCGGGCAATGTATTTCCGGTAGAGAAGAAAGCCAGACGGCTGCTGATAATCGACAGCGTACAAAAACAGGGAATCGGCGGTTTTTGTAAAGACGTAAACTTCGTCGCTGCCATCATGATTGTAATCGCCAAAGATCATGGAGTTGGGCAGCCAGCGTTCTTCAAAAGTCCACTGATCGATTAAGCCGCCATTGTAAGCATAGATTTTGAGCGCGGCTTCATTGATGTTTTGTTGGTATTTTAGAACGGCCAGTTCGCTGTAGCCGTCGTGGTCGAAATCGTGATATTGAATGCAGGGATTGGGAAAGCTTCGTCTGTCCGTTTCTATTTTTACATTGAATAATTGGAACCATTGTGGTATGAAGGGCTGGACGGCCAGCGTCAACAGCAGCGCGATGGCACCAATAAACAGATAAAGCCTGAAATTAGGGGTAATTTTTAATTTCATCTTTAAAATTAAAATAAATCCATTTACATT
>NZ_JBSMDE010000213.1:0-14949 GCF_056497305.1 Caldithrix sp.
AATTCGATCTGTTAGAATTTTTACTGCGTAACCAGGGGCAGGTTGTTACGCGGCAAATGATTGCTCATGAAGTCTGGCAAACCGTGGAACGGGCAACGCCCATTGACAATCTGATTGATGTGCACATTGCTCGCCTGCGTCGTAAAATCGATGATCCATTTCCTGTAAAATTAATTCACACCATCCGCGGGCTGGGATTTGTGCTGTCGGAGGAGGCGCCCCAATGATCGGTTTGTTAAAAAATGTGCGGGCTCGCCTTACACTGTGGTACCTGCTGGCCATTAGCGTCATTCTTTTGTTTAATACCGTACTGGCGGTTTCCTTGTACTATTTTAACCTGCAGCGCAATCTGGATGAAGAACTGGAAGACAATTACGAAATACTGGAAAATTTAATTCAATTGAATGCGGATGGCGACGTGCGTTTTGATGAAGATGAAGAACCGTTTTTAAGAGAAACCTGGTTCGAAATCTGGTCGGCAAGTGGTCAAAAACTATTTGTTAGCTGGCCCAATAGCTCCAGCAAGTTACCGCCTTTTAAGCGGGAGCACACTGAATCCGGTGGATTCCATTTTGCTACACTTCGTCTGGAAGATGGTTCCAGAGTGCGCATCATGCAGGGCCGCGTGAACATTGACGGGCAGTGGTTGTACATTCGCTTGTTCAAGAATGAAGCTTTTCTGTGGCGTGAAATTTACGCCTTTCTTAGAATTCTGTTGCTGGTTTTACCTTTTTCCCTTCTAATCGCCGGCGTGGGCGGTTATTTGTTAAGTAGAAAATTGTTAAAACCCATCGATCAGATGGCTGAAAAAGCCCGTAAAATAAGCGATGAAAATTTGCAGGAACGATTGCCGGTGGTTAATGCCGAGGATGAATTGGGAAATCTGGCCATTGCCTTTAACGAATTGTTGGAGCGCCTGGAAAAATCGTTCAAACGTTTAAAGCAGTTCACTTCCGATGCCGCCCACGAATTGCGCACCCCGCTTACCGCTATCCGCAGCATGGGTGAAGTGAGTTTACAGGAACCCCATGATGCTACCTATTACCGCAATGTCATCGGCAGTATGCTGGAAGAGAACCGACGTTTAATCAGTTTGGTGGAAAGTTTATTGTTTCTTTCCAGGGCAGATTCACAAAACATTCCGATACACAAAGAAATGCTACCTCTGTTTCTCTTTCTGGAACAAACCATCGACTTTGTTCAGCCGCTGGCTGAGGAAAAAGAGCAACAAATTATTCTGCAGGGAGATCGTAGTATTAAAATACAGGCCGATCGCGATCTGTTACGCGAAGCCTTATTAAACATACTGGACAACGCGATAAAATATTCTCCGTCGCAGAGCGATATTGTAGTTGAGCTTAAACAATCGAATCATAAGGTAACCATAGCGGTCAAAGACCAGGGGCCGGGCATTCCTGAAGCAGATCAGGATAAGATCTTCAGAAGATTTTTTCGTGTGGACAAAGCCCGCTCGCGCTCCATGGGAGGAAGCGGCTTGGGGCTGGCCATTGCCCTATGGGCGGTTCAGGCTCAGGGGGGCACGATTGCGGTGCAAAATAACCGACCGCATGGGGCGATTTTAACCATTACTCTAAATAAACAAACATTGTCGTAGGTAGAAGGAGGAATCCCATGAAACGTTTCATTTTTCTGGCCGTCATGGCCGTAGGCACTGTTTCATTTATGGCTCTGGCCGCAGACAATCCAGCTCAGAAAACCCTTGTGCTGGATTTTGAGAATGTGCCAGTCGGTAAATTGCCTTCGGGCTGGAAAGTGCAGGCAACCAATCCGCGGGATGGGCTGGCTGTCTGGCAGGTGACTGAGGACAGCACTGCCCCTTCCGGTAACAGGGTATTGGCCTTAATCGATGCCAGCCATTCTTTTGGCAGTACCTTTAACCTTTGCTGGACCGATGCCGTCACATTCTTGGATGGCGAACTCTCGGTCAGGTTTAAGGCCAATAGCGGCCAGGAAGATCAGGGCGGAGGCCTGATCTGGCGCGTTAAAGATCGCAATAATTACTACATTGCCCGTTACAATCCGCTGGAGGACAATTTTCGAATCTATTACGTGAAAAATGGGTTGCGGCGCATGTTGGCCAGTGCGCGTCTGCATCTTGCAGCCCATGTTTGGCATTCCATGAAAATTACCGTGCATGGGCAGCAGTTTGAAGGTTACCTCAACGGCAAAAAACTTTTAAGTGTGACCAGCGATGTCTTTAACGAAGCTGGGGGAGTGGGCCTGTGGACCAAAGCGGATGCCGCCACCTCTTTTGATGATTTTAAAGTGGTCATTCAAAAGCCGTAAGGACACCATGGCTTAAGCTTACATTATGACCTGGTATCTGATTTTAGCAATTTCTGCCATTTTGGGAGGAGTTCTATTGCTGAAAATGTGGGTTCAATCGTAGGTTACAGTAGTCTGGAGCCTTATCGACTGTCTGCTAAAATAAGGAGTTGTTTTTAATGGTAAAGGCGTATGTTCTTTTTCTGATCATGATTTCTATTGGTTTGCTGTTGGGCCAAACACAAAACATGACCACGCTTCATGCCTTAAAAATCAAGGCGCACATCAAGGTCGATGGTTTTTTAAATGAAGCGCCCTGGCAGAAAGCGCAACACATTTCCAATTTTACGCAACGGGAGTTGAATGAGGGACAGCCTTCTACAGAGCGTACAGAAGTTGCGGTTCTGTTCGATCGTAAAAATTTGTACATTGGCGTATGGTGTTTTGATTCCGATCCCCAGAATTTGATTGTACAAAGCATGAAGCGCGATTTTAGATATTCCACCGATGATAATTTTAAAATAGTGCTGGACACCTATCACGATGCGCGCAATGGTTACCTATTTATTACCAATCCGGCCGGCGCCCGATTTGATGCTCTTATTCAGAATAATGGCGATCGCGTAAACGAAGCCTGGGATGGCGTCTGGAATGTAAAAACCCGAATCACGGATCAGGGCTGGTTTGCAGAGTTTGAAATCCCTTTTTCCACATTAAAATTTAAGAGTAGCGATGAACAGGTCTGGGGCATTAATTTTGAACGTAACATCCGACGCAAACGGGAGCAGGTTTTGTGGCAGGGCTGGACACGAGACAGCGAGCTGGAACAGGTGAGTCGGGCCGGTACCCTACTGGGCATTACCGGCGTGAATAATGTAACCTTAATCGAATTAAATCCCTACGGCATAACAGGCTTTGAGACGCCTCGAAGCAGCAAGGTTAATGGCAAACTCAATGCCGGCGCCGATTTAAATTATTTGATCACACCGAATTTAAAATTGAATCTGACAGCGAATACCGATTTTGCTCAGGTGGAGTCGGATCGAATGCAAGTCAATTTAACGCGTTTTTCTCTTTATTACCCTGAAAAACGCGGCTTTTTCTTAGAAGGTAAAAATTATTTTGATTTCGGACTGGGGCACAATACTCAACCTTTTTACAGCAGACGCATCGGCCTGACCGAAGAGGGGACTACCATTCCCATTTTGGGCGGGGCGCGGCTTTTAGGAAAGATCGGAGCGACAACCCTGGGCGCCATGAGTTTGCAAACTGCACGTGAAGATTCAATCCCTTCAACCAATTACACGGTTCTGCGCTGGCGCCAGGATGTGCTGAAACAATCTACGATTGGCCTTATTGGCGTGGGCAAAATTGAACCTCATCGCCAAAATATGGTGTATGGTACGGATTTTCTCTATTCTACTACTTCTTTGTTTGGCGACAAAAATTTCAGCCTGGGAGGCGCTCTTGCCCAGAGTTACACATCCGACCGTCCGGATAAAACCGGCTTATCCAGTCGTATTGTCATCGATTTTCCCAATGACTTTATTGATTTTTCTGCCATTTGGGACCGATCGGATGTCCATTTTAATCCGGAAACCGGATTTCAACGGCGTACCAACTACCAGATGTACATGGCCGATTTACGAATTATGCCGCGGCCCAGGTTTATTCCCTGGATTCAAAAATTTGTTTTTAAACCCTTTGATTTCAATTACTACATTGACGATCAAACCCATCAGCTGCAGAGTTTATGGTCCGAATTCCGTCCTTTGGGTTTTACCACGAAAGACGGCGATTTTTTTGAAGGCAATATTCAACGCCGAGCCGAAAAGTTGACCGAAGATTTTGAAATCCATGAAGGCGTGATCATCCCGCCAGGAGAGTACTGGTTCACGCGATACGAATTGCAATATGGCTCATTCCGTGGAAAACCCTACCACTATTTTGTTTTTCTCAATTGGGGGCCCTATTACAATGGACAACGGACGGAATGGGCCGTACGCAATGTGTACCAGATCGATCGCCATGTTTCGGCCAGCGTCGATTATTCCCAGAATTTTATTTCGCTGCCCGGCGGCCATTTCATCGTTCAGGAATTAAGCGGGCGTCTGGATGTTTCGCTTAATCCGGATCTGTTTGGCAGTGTGTTCGGGCAATGGAACAATGATGATAATGAAATATTGCTCAATTTACGGCTTAACTGGATTCCAAAACCGGGAACGAATTTCTATTTTGTAATCAATCAAAACGTCGATACTGGCCATAAGAGATGGGCGTTGAGCAATACCACGCTCCTGAGTAAATTGGTCTGGCGCTTTGTATTGTAAAAAAATTTAAGATTGGGCGTTGTCTCCTTGGATATTCCGCTCCGGTGCTGCTCGAGATTTGACGTAATTAGTAGATGTTTAAGAATGACAGGTGGGTTGAAAGGGATTACAAATAAAATGGCTGCCGATTTAACAGCAAGAAAGCGTAGTCAAACGGTTTGTTGGCTACACTCGTTTTCCTGCCCGGAAAATAAGAGCCGAGGAGAATGAAATGATGCGTAGATATTTTAGAAGGCTCCAGGTCTTTGTGCTGCTCACTGGTGTGCTGGTGTCTTTAGCCGGTGGACAGGCGGTTTCTTTAACGGAGTGTCTAAAGCGGGCCCAGCAGTTTAGTTATGTCTTAAAAGCGGCCCGACGTCAAACCCAGGCGGTGCAAAAAGAGGCGCAATTAAACAGAGCGGCAAATTTGCCTCAGATCAGCGGAGTACTGGAGGCTCAAAACCATCGCCTGAGCGATTACGGCTTTTTACAGCAATCAAGCCTGGTGCAGGCGGACTGGGCCCTGGGCTCCTTTCTTTTAAAAACCGAACAGAGCCTGAAACAAGAAGCATTGGCACAGGAGCAGAACCAGTTGTCTTTACGCTTACAAATTGCTGCCCAAACCGTAGACCTCTTTGTCGAAGCCTTAAAACAGGAAAAAATTTTTACCTTATTGCAGGAACGCCTGAAACGCATGGAAATGCATCGTCAGGTGGCCAGGGCTCTTTGGCAGGCTGGCAATAAAACAGAGCTGGACGTACTGCAAACCGAAGCTCAGATTTTTAAATTAAAAGAAAAGATCAGTCAGGCCCTGAATCAGCGCCGTAAAGCCATTCAGGAACTGGCGCTGTTTATCGGCTGGCCGGATGGAAAGCAATTGAAGTTGCAGTCCATTGCTGCCGAACAGATTTCAGAACAACCGCTACCCGACCTGAATGAAGTGCGCTTGGAGGGGCATCCATTGTTAAAGATGTTGCAACTAAAGCAACAGGCCATCGGATTGCAAAAGAAAAGCATCCGGGCCGGGCAGCTCCCGCATTTACAATTGAGCGCCGGTTTTATTGTTGATCGCGACCCAACGGCAGATGGGAACTACTGGTTGGCGGCCGCAGGCATTCAGTTGCCCATTTTCAGATGGAATACTACCGGGCTGGCCATGGAAAAAGTGGAAGTGCAACAAATGCGTTTACTGAATGAGCGACAGGCTTTGCAACGTCGTTTAAAAATCGAAGCCCGTAAATTGCGCATCGAGTTGGGTAATTTAAAGAAGATTTTAGAATTTCAGAAGGCGCGTCGGCAAAAAAGCGCACAGGCTCTGCAACTGGCACGGGCCAATTACAAAGCGGGCCTCATTACCAATCTGGAGTTTCTGTCGATTCAGGAGGAGCAAACCCATTCGCAGATTGAAGTGCAAACAACGCAGTTAGCATTTGCCCGAACCTTAGCCCATTTCTTGTTGATTACCAATCAGCAGGAAAGAATGGAAGGCTGGTAAAAGGTTATCTGTAATCATGGAGTTTGTCTCGCATTCCACCCGGGAAAATTTGAAAATAAGCGTTCAGAGGTCAAACCGAAGTCTATTGATTCGGGAAAGTTTAATTAGGAGGTTTGTCTTGACACAAAGAACGTTATTGCCAGTGTCCAGAATGTTTAAACACAGCGTGTTGCATAATGTACTTGAATGTCATTTTGAATCCCGATTTTTGGGGTGAGAAATCTGATTGTTTCAACGAGAATAAAAGATTACTCGTCTTTCCGATTCTCGGGACTCAATGACCTTAAAATTAACATTTTGCAAACGCTATTTAAAAGAAGAATGGAGCAGAAATGAGAGTCAGGATTTTACCTTTCATTGTTCTCAGCCTTTGGTTTTGGACCTGTCAAAACGAGCGCCCGGCACACCTTGCCAGGCAGGCGGTTCAGCTGAAAGTCACAACAGCGCCGGTGCAGCGCGCCGATATGATCGATACGGTTCGTTTTTACGGTCAGGTTGCTTTGCGGGACGAAATTTTACTCTCTTCACAATTTGACGGTCGGTTAAACGATTTTCATTTATATCTTGGCGATCGGGTGCGTCAGGGGCAGCGAATTGCCGAAATCATTCCGGCCCAGCGTGAGGCGCTGATGCAGGTTCTGCCCAACATTGATGCCGACTTGAGGCCGGTACTGGAAAAGCAGATGCGTACGATTCCTTTGATCAGTCCTTTAAACGGTACGGTCTTGAAGTTGTATTTGCACAATGGCGATGTCCTGCAAAAAGGGCAGCCTATCGTGCAGATTGGTAATTTAGATGTTCTAAATGTCATCGGCGAATTGCCGGTTCATGCGCTGCCACTGGCTCAAAAACAATCGGCCATTCAGGCGCGTTTTATTGATTTTCCTCATGGGGCGCTTGTTTTGCCCGTGGAAGCCATTGGCGGCCGGGTAAACCAGCAGACGCAAACCATACCTGTTCGCCTCGCTCTTTCCAATCCGGAACACCTTTTCAGACCGGGATTACGTGTTTTACTCTCTTTTCCCGGCCAGGTGCATCGTAACGCCCTGGTCATTCCGCGCAGCGCTTTGCTGGAGAAGGAAGGCGTTTACAGCGCTTTCACGGTCCAAAATGGTCGGGTTATAGAGCGCGTTTTAAAGATCGGTTTAAAGCAGCCCCAACGCGTAGAAGTTCTTGCCGGGCTGCATGATGGCGAGCTGGTGGTGACAAAAAAAGCCTATTCCCTGGTGGACGGCATGGAGGTGCGTTTAGAATGAACAGGCTGTCTCGCTTTACCCTTGAAAATAAGAGTGCATTGCTTTTTAGCGCGTTGTTTCTTTCGCTTATTGGATTTTATTTGATCTATAAAATTCCGGAAGGTGTGTTTCCGGATGCGGAATTTCCCCGCATTGCAGTGATGGTGGACTACGGATTAGCGCCCTTAAAAGAGATGGAGATGGAAATCGCCAAACCCATCGAAGAGGCCATGATGATGGTTGAAGGCGTTCGTACGGTGCGCACCTCCATTAGCCGCGGCTCAGCGGAAATTAATGTGGATTTTCAATGGGATCAGGACATGTTCCGTGCCTACCAGCTGGTACAGGCTGCGGTCAGTGGCATTCAACATCAGTTGCCGGCCGGCATCCAAATAGAAGTGCGCCGCTTTACAACCAGCACCTATCCGGTGGCCGGGTACAGCCTGACATCCGATAGCCTCAATCTTTTGCAATTACGCGATCTGGCTGTTTATGTGATTAAACCTCAATTAGCGGCTATTCCAGGCATATTCAATATAGAGGTGATGGGCGGACATCAACGCGAATATTGGGTAAACATCGATCCTAAAAAGATGATCGCCTTTGATCTGGATTACCGTCAGGTAGAAGAAGCCCTGCGTAGGGCAAATCAGCAAAATTTTGTCGGACGTTTAAACGAGAGTCACAAACTCTATTTGAACATTGCCGACAATCGGTTTCAGAATATTGAAGATATTAAAAATACGATCATTGGTTACCAGGGGAATACGCCGCTTCTGCTAAGCCAGATAGCCAGGGTAGAACCGGCTGTAAAAGAGACCTTCATTGCCTGCGAAAGCGATTTAAAGCCTGCCGTCCTAATTACCATCATTAAACAGCCCAAAACCAATGCCGTAGAAATCATGCGACAGGTACAGGATAAATGGCAGGAACTGCAAACCGTTCTTCCGCCGACTGTAAAGGTAAGCAAATGGTACGATATGAGCGACTTTATTCAGCGTTCGATTAACAGTGTGCGTGATGCCATGATTATTGGCGCTTTGCTTACCATGTTGATCCTGTTTTTGTTTCTGCGCCGCGTGCGCATTACTCTGGTGGCGGTGATTATTATTCCTGTGGCCCTATTGATTAGTTTTATTTTCATTAAATTATTGGGATTGAATCTGAATTTGATGAGTCTGGGGGGGCTGGCGGCGGCGATTGGCATTCTGGTGGATAACGCCGTAGTGGTGGTCGAGAACATTGAACGCTACCTGGAAGAAGGCCATGCACGGTATGAAGCGGTGGTCAGGGCGACCGCTGAAATCATTCCTCCCCTGTTGGGGGCAACCCTGACCACCCTGGTTGTTTTCATTCCTTTAATTTTTCTAACGGGCGTGCCCGGCATCTTTTTCAGGGCTCTGGCTTTAACTCTGGCCATTGCCATCTTCGTTTCTATGTTGCTGGCCGTCTTTCTGACTCCGGCCCTGGCGGTTGTATTCATTTCCACCAGGCCCAAGCAACCTGGCCGATTTCTGCCACATTTAATCTCTGTGCAGCAAAGAGGGTTGCGCTTTTTAATCCGGCGCCCCTGGGTTACGCTTCTGTCCATGCTTTTTCTGGCCCTGGTGGCTCTGGCTTTTTACCTGCGCATTCCATCCGGCTTTTTGCCGGAATGGGACGAAGGTACCATTGTCCACGATTACCTGGCGCCGCCGGGCAGTTCCATTGAGGGCACCAAGAGCATGCTGAAAGATATTGCCCAGTTCATCATGAGTATTCCCGATGTGGAAACCTACTCTTTGCGCACAGGGCGGAGCCTGGCCCATCCCCGTACGCACGCCAATGACGGCGATTTTGTAATCAATTTAAAAAAGAATCACAAACGTTCTTCCTTCGAAATCATGGATATGATTCGCGCTTTTGACCAGGCCCATGAACCGCGTCTGGAGCCAGAATTGTTCCAGGTGCTGCCCGACCGACTGAATGATCTGTCCGGTGAAATTGCTCCCATTGTCATCAAAATCTTTGGGCAAAATCTAACACTTTTGCACGAAGTGGCCACTCAGGTAGCCCATGTGCTGGAGCAAATACCCGGCGCTGTGGATGTTTACAAAGGCTTTTCGCCCGGTGAACCGGAATTGACTGTACGCGTAAACGCACAGGCGGCCAAACGCTTCGGGCTTACCGTGGAAGAAGTACACAAAGCTGTGCGTTTTGCATTGTGGGGCGATGTGGCCACCAATATGATGCAGGGCCTGAAAATGATTCCTGTGCGCGTGCGCTATCCCAAAGCCGATTTTGAACACATAGAAAAAATACGTCACTTACCCCTCTACTGGCCTGGAATCGGGCGCCCCGTTGAATTGCAAGAACTGGCGACCATTGAGAAAATTCCGGGTAAAAGCGATATTGAACATGAAAATCTGGTTCAGGTGATCAATGTTAAGGCGCATATTTCCGGGCGGGATCTGGGCAGCATTATCAGAGATACAAGGCAAAAATTAGCCGGCTTACCGCTACCTCCGGGCATTACGCTGAAAATTGCCGGACAATACCGCAGCCAGCAAAGGGCATTTCATGAATTACTGCTGATTTTGTTGTTTGGCGCCTTGCTGGTTTACACCATTTTGCTTTTTGAATTTAAATCGTTTCAAACGGCGGCCGTTATTCTGGTGGGCACGATTCTTTCGGTCAGCGGTGTTTTTTTGATTTTGTGGATGACCTCCATTCCGCTTGACATTTCTGCTTTTATGGGCATGATTATGATTTTGGGCGTGGTAGTGAATAACGGCATTCTCTTTATTGATTACACGGAAAAGTATTTGCAGAACAATCCGCATCTGCAAGAGGCCTTGCTTATGGCTGGTAAGGTACGGTTTCGCCCGATTCTGATGACCACCCTGTCGACCATCTTTGGGTTTTTACCCCTGGCTCTGGCTCTGGGTGATGGTTCTGAAATGTTACAGCCCCTGGCTGTGTCGATGATTGGCGGGATGAGCCTGAGCATGGTTCTTTCTCTGCTCATTATTCCAGCTCTCTATTGGTTGGTGAATCGCAATAAAGCGTTTAAAAAGGTATGAACAACTAAGGCCGCACAGCCGCCTTTAAAAAACCGCAGAGGGCGACCGTCCTACGGCCTGACAGGCCAGTCTGGCAGCACCAGCCTGACAGGCCCGCCTGGCTGGCGCATCCGGACAGGCCCGCCAGTCTGGCAAAGCGCAGCCTGACAGGTCTGGCCACCGGACAGGCCATTCAACAATTCAACCATTCAACTCTTCTGTTTGGAAGGTCTCCTCCCCCGACGGTATTAGGTGCGAAAAATTTTTTTTTAAAACTGGAATAATTATTATTTAAGTATCGTTTCCCATTCCTATTTTGTGGTAGAACTATTAAATAAAAAGAAAGGAGATTTACGATGTCTGCACAGATTGGTAAACCAGCCCCTACTTTCACGGCTACGGCCGTTATGCCGGATAATTCATTTAAAGAAGATTTTAAACTGGAAGATTATCGCGGTAAATACGTGGTCGTTTTCTTTTATCCGCTGGATTTTACCTTTGTTTGTCCTACGGAGATCCTCGAGTTTAACAAATTTTTACCTGAATTTGAAAAACGTAATGTTCAGATTATTGGCGTTTCTACCGATTCACAGTTCAGCCATCTGGCCTGGAAAAACACCGATTTGAAAGATGGCGGAATCGGTAATATTAAGTATCCGCTGGTTTCGGATTTTACCAAACAGATCAGCCGTGATTATGGCGTTCTGATAGAAGAAGAAGGGGTTGCCCTGCGTGGTTCTTTCTTGATCGATAAAGAAGGTGTGTTACAGCACATGGTGGTCAACAATCTGGCTCTGGGCCGCAACATCAAAGAGATGATTCGCATGGTCGACGCGTTACAACATTTTGAAAAGTACGGCGAAGTTTGTCCGGCGGACTGGGAAGCCGGTAAAGAGGCCATGAAAGCGGATCCGCAGGGTGTTAAAGAATTCCTCAGCAAACATGCGGATGAATTTTTAGGTTAATCATTTTTTTCTTACATTAAAGGCGTACGTTGTACGCCTTTTTTTTTAGTAGGAGGAAATATGAAACAATTAATTCTTTGGAACCTGTTTGGTTTTGTTCTTTTAATAACTTTGAATTCCTGTCAACATTCCGCCTCGAAGTCATTGGTTTTCCCGGGTGAAAAGCATCTCAAGCATGTACGCATGCTCACCCATGAAGGGGAAAATGCGGAGGCCTATTTTAGTTTTGATGAAACGCGCTTGATCTACCAGACTACCCACGGGGATATTCAGTGTGATCAGATCTTTATTATGAATCTGGATGGTTCGGGAAAGCACATGGTCAGTACAGGTAAGGGGCGCACGACCTGTTCATATTTTTTGCCGGGTGATCAACAGATTCTTTACGCTTCTACCCATGGCGCGGATGAAAATTGTCCACCGCCTCCTGATTTATCCAGAGGGTATGTCTGGAAAGTTTACAATACGTACGATTTGTACATCGCCAATGTGGATGGTTCGAATCCCCGGCCCTTTTTACCGGCGCCCGGCTACGATGCCGAAGCTACGGTTTCGCCCAAGGGCGACAAAATTGTGTTTACCTCGCAGCGCAACGGCGATCTTGATATTTACACCGTCAATATCGATGGTACAGATTTAAGGCAGTTGACCAATGAACTGGGCTACGACGGCGGGCCTTTTTTTTCCTGGGATGGGAGCAAAATTGTCTATCGGGCCTACCACCCCAAAACCGAGCAGGAGATCCAACGCTATCAGGAATTATTGAACGAAGAATTAATCGAGCCTAATAATTTTCAACTTTACGTTATGGATGCCGATGGCAGCAACAAACGGCAAATTACACATAATAAATTTGCCAATTTTGCACCTTTTTTCCACCCGGACAATAAACGAATTATTTTCTGTTCCAACATGGGAGATGAACACCATTCCCTACGTGATTTCAATTTATGGATGATCAATGAAGACGGCACAGGTCTGGAGCAGATCACTTTTTTTAAAGGGTTCGACGGCTTTCCCATGTTTACACACGACGGCAAGAAATTGGTCTTTTGCTCCAATCGCTTTAACAAAAAGAAAGGCGACACCAACGTCTTTATTGCGGACTGGGTGGAATAAGGGATTGGGCCTGCCAGTGGAAGGTGGGCCTTAGCCCCTGATCCCATCTTCCGTATAACGGGCGGGTAATTAAGGGGCCAGTGTGATGGTTTCTGCCCCGGCTGCATGACGGCCGACAGGCAGCACGGATTTACATTCTTTCTTGCGGGAAATTTTCTCTGCTTTCTCTGTTTCCTCTTTTACGCTCCATTCAAGCCCTACCCAGATGGTTTTGTTACAGCCAGCCTGCCTCAGAATTTGGATTTTTCCGCTATTTGTTTAAATTTGAGAGAAATCAGGTAACAGGGGGAACTATGTTTACAACCAATGATTTTTGGGGGCTTTTGTTTTCTTATGTGTACGCTTTTGCTCTTTTAATTGTCATTGAGCGCCTGGCAAAAAAGTTTGGTTGGCCGCAATTTGTCAGCCGCAAACTCATCCACATTGGCGCCGGAATGTGGGTCTGGGCGATTGTGTTAATCTTTGACCACTGGTATTGGGGCGTGGTGCCTTTTGCCACGTTTATTGGTCTTAACTACCTGTTTTACCGGCAACGCACGTTCAGCGCCATGGACGGAGAAAAGGAGAGTCCGGGTACCGTGTATTTTGCTTTTTCGATTACGGTTTTGTTTTTGCTGGCCTGGCGAAACCAGCCGGATGATCAGTTGTACCTGATCTTACCTCCCATAATGGCCATGACCTGGGGAGATGCCATGGCCAGTTTAATCGGTAAATACTGGGGAAGGCGCCTGTTTAAATTTCGGGGACTGGAAAAAAGCGTTGAAGGCTCCATCGCTATGTTTGTGTTCAGTACGCTGGCTATCTGGGGCACCTTACTGGCCTTACAATATTTTAATTTAAACATTCATGTCCAAGCCATGAATCCCTTTTACCTTTTAGGCAAGAGTCTGATCGTGGCCTCTGTTCTGACAGGTGTTGAGGCCATTTCGCCATTCGGCACCGACAATCTGTTTGTGCCTTTAATCGGGGCCAGTCTGTTGTATTTGATCTAACGAGGTGTGTGTCCGATCAAGAAGAAGCGCCATCTTAAACATAAGAATTAATTAATGGAGTAGTCGTGCATGACCGATCAGGAATTGCAAGAGCTGTCTCAGGAAATCGTTACCGAATTAATCGGTAAAAAGAGGGTAAAACTGGAGGCGCGATTTTACAAAACGCGTTCATTAAATCATAAGATAAAATTGGAGCGGGGCAGGATCTATCTTCAATTGGCAGAGACCATTCGCGGAGCGCCCCACAAAATCATTCGTACGCTGATTATTATTTTGATTTTAAAGTTGTACAAATACAGGGTCGATCGGCGGCTCTACGGTATTTACCGCTCCTATCTGAAAGAAAACGTGCATTTGCTGCCTACCGTTCGTAGTAAGCAGCCATCGTCTAAATACACGGCCCTGGGGCGCTATTTTAATCTGGATGTTCTGTTTGATGAAGTGAAGGCCCAGTTTTTTACAGAAGACTTAGTCAAACCCAAACTGGGCTGGAGCCTGCGAAAGAGTTACCGCAGGCTGGGATTTTATTCGGCCGACAAAAATTTACTGGTCATCAGCCGTATTTTTGACTCGAAGCAGGTACCCGAAGAAGTGGTTCGATATCTGCTGTTTCATGAGATGCTGCACATGGTCATCCCGGTGGTCACGGTCAATGGGCGACGGCGCGTCCATCCTCCTGAATTTCGTAAGCGGGAAAAGAGCTTTCCCCATTACGAGAAAATCCAGAAATGGCTCAAAGCCAATCTACAAAAACTGTAAATAGCAAATTGTGCCTTTTGGCCCTTTTACGAAAAAGCCCGTAAAAGCGAAACGATATTCTGATTGTTACTTCCACCTTTTCTGAACAAAATTTAAGAAAAATTTATGTTTTTCATGCCCATAAATTTCTTATTATTGTGCATTGATCAGAGGGACAAAACATGCGCATATTAATCATTGAAGATGAACTCAAGGTAGCTCACGCGCTAAAAGAGGGCTTAACCAATGAAGGGTACCAGGTGGACGTGGCCCATTCCGGTGAAGAAGGTTTTTACCTGCTGAATACCACGTATTACGATTTACTGTTGCTGGATTTAATGTTGCCCGGTCGGGATGGGCTCGAAATTCTGAAAACCATTCGCCAGAAAGGAATGTCCTTTCCGGTTCTGGTGCTTACGGCGCGTGATGCTGTTGAAGATCGGGTTAAAGGCCTGGACAGCGGAGCGGATGACTACCTGGTTAAGCCCTTTGCCTTTGCGGAATTGTTAGCCCGCATTCGCGTCCTATTACGACGCACACGCAACGACAATATGCTGCGTTTATTGCTGTCCGATCTGGAAATGGATCTGGTGACGCGCAAGGTAAAACGGGGTAATGTGGAGATTAGTTTGACAGGCCGTGAATTCGATCTGTTAGAATTTTTACTGCGTAACCAGGGGCAGGTTGTTACGCGGCAAATGATTGCTCATGAAGTCTGGCAAACCGTGGAACGGGCAACGCCCATTGACAATCTGATTGATGTGCACAT
>NZ_JBSMDE010000214.1:0-7672 GCF_056497305.1 Caldithrix sp.
CTGAGCAGTGGCAAAATTCCGATCGCGTTATGGTTACCTGGCCCGTGGATCGCATTTACTCCCAGCCTTCAGAGCAATCCATCCCGGTTTGCGATGTGGTGCTCAATGGCACACTGAAAAAAATTTCCAGCCAGGGCTTATGGCTCAGGGTAGAAACCCCAGATCAGCGTCAGGGGTACATCCTCAGAAAACACACCAGGTCTTTGATTGGGCCTCAAAACCCTTCGCAGGTCCAGGCCGGGCAAATTCTGCAAACCGCCTATCAACTGATGGGCATACCTTACCTGTGGGGAGGAAATTCGGCAAAGGGCTCTGATTGCTCTGGATTTACACAAACGGTTTTTCGCTTCAACGGGATTCAACTACCCCGCGATGCCCGTCAACAGGCATTAGTTGGTGAACAGATTTTACCAGAGGTCGATTTCTCAAATGTACAACCCGGCGATCTACTCTTTTTTGGAGCAGGAGAACGGATTACGCACGTAGGCTTGAGCCTGGGCGGCTACAAATTCATCCATCAGGATCGCGAGGTACGCATCAACAGTTTCAATCCGCGGGATGCGGACTATAATCCCTATCGAAAAAAGACACTCAAACTCATAAAACGCATTTTAAAATAGAAAGGCGTAGCCATGAATTTAAGTCGTAAACGTTTTTTGCAATTATCGGGCTCTTCCATTTTGGGATTTTCCTTTTTTAACGCAGTCGCTGGTTGCGGCAGCAAAAAATCTTCCCCGGAAATTTCAGGCATAGGAGACATAATGATTGAGGTTAAAACAAAAAAATTAAATCTGGCCCACACCTGGACTATTTCGCGCAATTCCAGTGATTTTAAAAACAATGTGTTTGTTAAAATTGAGCGGAATGGTATTGTGGGGTACGGCGAAGCAGCGCCCAATGTGCGTTATGGCGAAGACCATGTTAAAACGACGCAACGCATCAATCAGGCCAGAACGATATTCGAACAAAACAGTCTGTTTCACTTTGTGGATATTAAAGAGGCGCTGGACCAGACGATTACAGATCAAAGTTGTGCAAAAGCGGCTCTGGATATCGCCCTCATGGATTGGATCGGCAAAGCTTTCGGCCAGCCACTGTACAAATTGTGGGGCCTGAATACGGCTAAATCTCCGCTTACTTCTTTTTCCATTGGCATTGACACCGTAGAAGTCATCAAACAAAAAGTACGTGAAGCAGAACCTTACCCCATATTGAAAATCAAGGTTGGTACAGACCGCGATCGCGAGATCATTGGCGCGGTACGCAGCGTAACCGATAAGCCCATCCGTGTGGATGCCAATGAGGGCTGGAAAACCAAAGAGGAAGCGCTGGAAAAGATCAAATGGCTCATGGATCAGGGCGTTGAATTTATTGAACAGCCCATGCCGGCCAGCATGCTGGAAGAGACAGCCTGGTTGCGCGACAGAGTGGATATTCCCATCATTGCTGACGAAGCTGTTAAGACCGCTGCCGACATCCCTAAACTGGCTAAAGCCTATGATGGCATCAATATTAAGCTAATGAAATCCGGCGGCTTACAGGAAGCACTGCGCATGATTGGCATGGCTAAATCATTGGGGATGAAAATCATGTTGGGTTGCATGATTGAAAGCTCCGTTGCCATCTCGGCCGCGGCCCACTTAACGCCTCTGGTTGATTATGCAGACCTGGACGGCAACCTCTTAATTACCAATGATCCCTTCAGTGGAGTGAAGGTAGATCATGGGAAATTTATCTTCAATGACAAACCTGGTCTGGGCGTGGAAGGTGAATTTTAACAGGCAATTTAAAGCGTCTCTGGTGACAGACCGGGGACGCTTTTCTCCTGTCGTCTGGGCCATTGTCTTGCCCAGTGTCTGCCCGATATGCTTAAAGGAAATTCTATTAAAAAACATCGGGGCCGGAAAGACCTTCCTATTTTACTAAACCGTCAATCCTTTTTTTATTAGCTAAAAAATTCGGCCAGATCGATGGAAACTCCATCTTTAACTTTCTGGTAGTAAATGATTTTGGCTGCAATTTTTTTTAGACAGTTCCTTCTTGATTTTATATGAGGCGGGTTTGATGCTAACCGGAATCTCACCAATATATCCATCAATACCAATAGCCTATTCTTCAGGGCTTGACAATCGATAACCTGTTTCCAGAATTTGAGAGACCTTGCTTAAAATCGTAGTCCGATAAATGTTTTAATAATTACCAGATCATAGACCCATTTTTCAACTAGTTCCCTATCCATTTCATGACATCCTTAAAATTCTCTATCATGTTAATTATTTTATCTGTGGCTTTTTGGATGGCATCGGGATGTTTTTTAAATACCATTGCTCCCATTCTTCTATTGATCTGCCTGAGAATTCCTGTATTAATTGACTCATTTGCCCAACAACGGCGGGCCTTGTACCCTGGGCATTCTGATTGGCTAAATTGAGTATTTGCGTAGAATATTTTGGAAATTCACTAATAATTTTTTAATCGCCTGGTTAGAAATTTTTATTTTAGTTTTCATATTATTTCAATCCATTTAACAACGCTTCAAATTTTGTTTTGTATTTAAAGGGAAACTCACCATCTAACTCAGCAAAACCATTTTTTATCAAATGAGCATTTATGAAAGTTTTATTTTTCATATACACGTAGGCAAGAAGATTATTCTCCCTGTCGTATTTTTGCCCATCAAATTTGAAAAAAACCCTTCCCGTTCCAATTTTTTTCTTTAAAAATTCCATTGCCTGATTAAAAACCTCATTTTTCGGTTTCACGCCCAGAAGTCTTATCGTAATACCTGTATTAAGTCTTATCAGATTTGGGGCCAGAATTTCTTTAATAGACAGATCTGGCAAACTGGTCCCCAATATTTACAACCAGTTTACACCCCGGATGAAGGCCCTGTAACATTCGCTCCACACCAAATTCAAATTATTCATATATTCTTCATACGATTCATTATATCCTATTTGATCTTTAACGCCGTAGTCCTTTAATTGCCAGTAAGGTGGAGAGGTTACAATTAAATGGATTGAGCCATCTTCTATTTCTGCCATTTTTCTGGAATCACCTATAACACAAATGTGTTTGGTCTTCATTATTTTACCGTCCTTCCTTACTTTTTTGTCGGTTTATAGTCAGGCGCATTTTATGAAGAGTAAAAGAACCTTTAGCAAAGAGCCTAAGGCAGCCAAGCCGCAACCAAAAACCTTCCTTGGGGATTTAAACAACCACAGAGAGCACAGGGAAGTATTTTTTAATTAAAATTAATTATTTGAGCCCTTTGCTGTTTTTAAAGGTTGCGGCTTTGCTGCCTTAGATGTTTTGAAGGAAGTATTCTAATATGCTGTGTGGCTGCCTGACGGCCAAGTATTTTAGCTGTAAGATAGTGGATTGTTGTGATGGTTGTGGAACAAACAAAAACAATTATCTCTAAGCGTTCAACCATTGACAATAAGAATGTTGCCGCTTCAGAGAAGGGTTCTCTATCTAATAAAACATCCAGAATGACATTTGTATAAAAAAGTACTTTCATAAATATTTGTCTTCAAGATGCTTTTTGTAATCATTTTTGTCTATTTTGGATCCTTTTAAAATACCTTTCAAAAATTGAACAGTAGGCGTGATTTCCCTTTTATTTTGTTTCAATTTTTCATTTCAGATGATTTTGAAAAAATCGCTTACAATGCGCGAAAGTGATTTACCAGTTCTGTTTGAATATTCTTTGGTAGATTCTATTAATTGTTTATCTATGCGTAATGTCAATTTTGTATTCATCCTAACCTCGGACTTTAACGTACATATTCGGAAATAACATACTTCTTCTATCGAGCTAAATCAAATAAATTGAAGAGATGGGCAACAGCTCTGTTTTTAATAAGCACATTAAATTGTCAGCTGTAATAAACCGTTTAATGATTTTATTGAGTGTTCTCTCTATCAACCAGCCACTGCGCAACAAGGCCCATGCCGATAGTCACCACGCTACCGATTAAAACGTACCAGGTCCAGTGCACAAACGGCGGGCGGCCAAGTGCAAGGGGCGTGATGCTGACCGACAGCATGGCCAGCAATCCGGCGGCAAAGGCAATGATGGCCGCCTTTTCCTGGACTTTTCTGGAAAGCAGTCCAAGCAGGAATACGCCCAGCAAGCCGCCGTAGGTAATCGAAGCAATACCCAGGGCAATTTCCACGACCGAATGGCTCATTTTAATAAAAAGCAGAGCTACAACGGTTAAAATAACACCGGCCAGAATAGTAAAAAAACGGGAGATGATTAGCTCTTCTTTGTGGCTCAATTCCCTCTTGCTGATTGGCTTGTACAGATCCATCATGCCTGAACCGGAGAGCGAGCTCATGGAACCGGCCAGAGTGGACATGGCCGCGGCAAAGAGGCCGGCGATGATCAGCCCCTTAATGCCAAACGGTAAATTGTGGATGATGAAATAGGGGAAAATCTCATCGGGTTTGTGAAAAGGCGCTGTCGGGTCAGTGATGGAGATGCCATGGTAAAAGGCGTACAGCAACAAACCGACCACCAGAAAAAGTGCGAATTGCAAAATGATGATCAGACCGCTGGCCACAATCGCTTTTTGGCTATCTTTTAATGAACGGGTAGAGAGCAGCCGTTGTACAATTAATTGGTCGGTGCCATGTGAAGCCAGGGAGAGGAAGGTGCCGCCCAGCAAGGCTCCTAACAGGGTGTAGGGCTTACGAAAAAAGTCGCCCAAAGATTGTCCAAAATCCAGATTAAATACCTGCCATTTTTCAGCCGGAATGGAAAAATCGCCTGGCAGATGACGCCAGAGGATGAACAAGGCAATGATGGCTCCGCCCACGTAAATGGACATCTGCAGAACATCGGCCCAGATGACCCCTTTCATGCCGCCGGTGTAGGTGTAAACCAAAGAAATGATGGCAATGAGAATGATGGACACCAGGTAGATTTGAAAATTACTCCAATCCTGAAACCATGGTGCGGCTTTTAGAATGATGGCCAGTGGAATGGCTGTGGCAAACAAGCGCACGCCGTCGGCAGCCACGCGTGTGAACAGGAAGACGATGGAAGCAAAGCGTTGTGTGCGGTGCCCAAAACGCTCCCCTAAAAAGGCGTAGGCGGTTTTTAGCTCGCCTTTTTTGTAGGCCGGTAGAAAGACCAGGGCTATGATGATCCGCGCTGTCAAAAAGCCGATGGTTAATTGCAAAAAATTCAAATTGGTCAAATAGGCCAGCCCTGGAATGCTAATGAAGGTGAGGCTGCTGGTCTCGGCGGCAACAATGGAGAAGGCTACGGCCCACCAGGGAACGGAAGTGCCGCCTAAAAAGTAATCCTTGATATTCTTTTGTTTCCCGCCAGACAGAGAACCAATAACGGCCACTAAAATCAGATACAGAATAATGATGGTTAGATCAATTACAGAAAGTCCCATTCTACCTCCGTTAAAAACTTGTTAATTTTTTTAAATTTAGTAAATTTTAGTGAAATACAAAAAATCAAAATTTATTTAATGGTTTAAAGATGAGTAAAAAAGCATTGGTCATCGATGACGAAGAAAGTTTACGGGAAGTGCTCATAGAACTGTTGCAGATGTGGGATTTTGATGTGGTTGAACAGGGAGGGGCAGAACAGGCTCTGGAATTCGTGGCCAGCCATAATCCGAAATTTGATATTATTTTCATTGATGTCAATTTGCCAAACATGAGTGGTAAAGAACTGTACGAACGGCTTAGGCCCAAATTTCCGAATGCCAGATACATCTTTATGTCAGGTTTTGATCAGGACCAAAATACGGATCAATTACCAGAACAAGGCGATTTTGCCTATTTAAAAAAGCCCTTTCGGATTATGGATTTAAAGACCTTAATTGACCGCTTATTGAGCGACTGATCGTTTGTTGTCATTACTGAACATTTCCAGAGCCTCAGGATACGGGTGTAAAACTTTTTATAAAATTCCATGAGAGCAGGCAATAGTCACCCTGTAGTTGGTAATGTCGTTCCTGTCTTTTTACATCTTGAAACGTTTGATTGCACCAAAGGCCCACTGCATGCCAAACAAAATCTGGCTGCGATCTATTTGTTTTGTGTTATCATGTATTCTTTTGACAAAAAAGGTATTGCTTAAAGCGCTTATGGAAAATTTTAAACCGGGTTTTAACCAATATTCGATTCCTGTCGTTACGAAAGGAGTATCCTCAATGCCGTAATCTTTTTTGAGGTACTGTCCGCAGGTAAAAGTGCCAAAGTTGACTTGCCATTTTTCACTAGGAGTAAAAGTTACGCCTAAGGCCAGTTGCAGACGATTTTCGTAATATGTTGAAACTTTCCTCCATTCCTGATATTCTGTTTTAAACAGTAATTGCAAGGAATTAAAAGGTTTGAAGTAGAAGCCTAAATCCAGAACCCAGGGCAAACGAAAAGGCCTTTCACTTTCGGTCATTACGTATTCAATACTGTCATAATTACCTGAAACCAGCGGCGCTTCCAGTTTGAATTTGTACTTAAGCGGGTCAAAATAGCGATAAATGAGCGACACATTAACCTGATCATTCATTTCATAGCTTAATCCAAAATTCAAAGCATAGCTGTAGCTGGCATTCGAATCTATTTTCCGCTGATCCATTTCACCGCTAAAAAGGTAGCGTAATAATCCAATGTTTATGCCCAAATTAAAGCGCCTAAAAAATGACCTGTTGAAGCCGACAAAAAAGTTCTGCATGGTTTGTTCTTCGATATTGGTTAAAAATTCACCGGTGCCTTCGGGATGTTCTAATGTGGCAATTTCAAAGGTAAATTTCTTTTTGAAGGAATAGACATTTTGGTAGCCTAAAAACAATAAACCCGACTTAATACGTCGAGCAAACAACAGGTAGGATGGCAGATGCCAGGAAGCTCCTATTTTTACCTCGGAATCTTCGAACACAGCAAAACGTTTTTCAAATTGTCTGACTCCGCCGACCAAAAGGACGTGTGTGGTTTTTGTTTTAAAAGCCGGATTGTAGAGCAATACCTCTGCATTGGAAGGATTGGCAATTCCGGCCCCGCCACTGGCCCAGAAGCTGGTGCCGATCGGTGTAAAGCCATTTTCATAAATCCAGATAGGCACTTCTAAACGATCAATATCGCCGGCATAAAGCAAGGCGCTCAACATGTAGAAAGAGATTAATAATAGATGGAATTTTACTTTCATGTTAGCTCCTATTTCACTTTTATGAACAAAATTTTACTCGGTCTTTCTGCAAAGGATCAGTACAAGGCGTAATAAACCTGCCGTTGCAACCCCAGCTCTTTTAAAAATATAATCATTTTAAACTTACATTTCCAGATTTCGGGTTTTTTAGGAAGTATTCTAAGGCAGCATATCCGCAACCAAAATCAACCACAGAGAGCACAAAGATTTCAAAAAAAATAAAATTTATTGACATGTAAGGCGAAGACTCAGCAAAGCGGCACAATTCGCTCCCCCTTCCTTTTATTAAAAAAGGGAAGGGGGCCGGGGGGTTAGGATCTTTAACACAAGAATTTTCGCATCCCGCTGTGGCGAGATTATAAGTTTTGAAGGAAGTATTCTAAGGCAGCATAGCCGCAACCAAAATCAACCACAGAGAGCACAAAGATTTCAAAAAAAATAAAATTTGTTGACATGTAAGGCGAAGACTCAGCAAAGCGTCACAATTCGCTCCCC
>NZ_JBSMDE010000215.1:0-85843 GCF_056497305.1 Caldithrix sp.
TGTTCTTAAGCCGGCCCAGGGCAACAATCAGCATGAACGTTCATCTTTCAAGGCCTGGACAAAGCGCTCGGTTAAAACCCAGGGACGCGTTATCGCCGTACCGACCACCACAGCAAATGCGCCTAAATCCAGACATTGCCTGGCCTGTTGTGGTTGCCAGATTCGGCCTTCGGCCAGTACAGGAAGGTGAAGCCCCACCTCTTTTACCAATTGTACAATAAGGTCAAAATCGGGCTGGTCAGGATGCATTCGGTCTCTGGTGTAAGCGGTGTAGCCACTCAAAGTGGTACTGATCAGGTCAAAGCCCATGCGGGCAGCCTGCACCCCTTCTTGTACGGTGGACACATCGGCTACAACCAGACACGACGACCGGTTCCGGATAAAGGCCAGCAATTCTGTGAGCGGCACCTGGCCCGGGCGTTTTCTGAAAGTGGCATCCAGGGCAATGATGGGCACGCCGGTTTTGATCAAAGCCTGCACTTCCTTTAACGTGGGCGTAATAAAAACTTCGCTACTGCGGTACGTTTTTTTGTAAATCCCAATCAGCGGCACTTTTAAATGTTTAAGTAAATAACGGAGGTTACGAGGACCATTGGCGCGAATGGCCACGGCTCCGCCGTAAAGGGCTGAGCGGGCCATGGCCAGAAGCAGTGTGGGCCTGGCAAAAGGTTCCGGCGGCTCTGACTGGCAGGAGACAATTAAACCGCCGGCCATTGACTGCAATAACTCATTTTTCTTTGGTTGGATCTTTGGCATTACAACACCACTTTCACGTCAACTTCCGCTCTGCTTTCAATTAAGCGTCGGATTTTTTCCTGTTGCAGATCGATGACATTTTCGGTAACCGCCTGCCCGTTTACAGTCAATTGTTGAACGCCCCGGCCTCTACCCGAGACGTTTTGCACGGAGATGCGGTAAGTTTTCCCCCGAAAATGGCGCTGCACCGTAAATTTGCTCCAGTCGGCCGGCACACAGGGATCGATCATCAATCCCTTGTAGGTTGGTCGTACGCCCAGAATATAGTCCAGTACTGTACGGAACATCCAGGTAGCCGAACCGGTTAGCCAGGAATGGCTGGCCTGTCCATAAGTTGGATGATCCGGGCTGGTCACATATTCGGCATAAACGTAAGGTTCCACCTCATAGCGATCCACATCGATGACCGGATTCCCGGGCAGAGATTTCTTGTAAATTTCAAAGGCTCGCCGTGCGTGGCCCAGTAAACATTCGGCCAGCATGGCCCAACTTACAGGATGGTTAAAAACCGCCCCATTTTCCTTTTTGCCAGGTACGCAGCGCGTGGCCAGCCCAATGTGAGGATCAATTTTTGTGTAAGGAGGATGCAATATTTTGGGCCCCTTGGGTGTTTCCAGAAATTGCTCCACGGCTTTCAGGCATTGTTCAGCCCGCTTCTCGTCAGCCACGCCACTGATGACGGCCCATGATTGGCTATTCAAAAAGATCTTCCCTTCTTCGTTGGAAGAAGAGCCAATGACTGCGCCCTGATCATTGGTTCCCCGAATGTACCATGCGCCATCCCAGGCATAGCGATTGATGCTCTCTTTGATTTTATCGTAGGCCTGTTGCAACCGCTCTTTTTGCTCTGCAAGATTCAGATGGACACACAATGCTACCGTTTCTTTCAAAATAAATGCCAGAAACATGGCCCCCCAAATACTCTCGCCCCGTCCTTCCCGGCCCAGATAATCGAGCGTATCATTCCAGTCGCCTGGCCCAAATTTGGGCAAATAACGCTCGGTTAACTGACTTAAGGAAAAGTCAATAGCCCGCAACAGATGTTGCAGAACAGCCCCCTGCCCCTGATCATAAAAGGGGATTGTCTCGTTCAAAAAATCGAAATCGCCGGTCTCTTTCAGATAGACCATGATGGCCCAGGGCAGCCACAATGGCGTATCGGAGTGGCCGGTTTTTTCACCGCTTCTGCTGAGCGGAAAGTACAGATGGAAAACACTCCCATCGGCAAATTGGTATTGACACATCTCTCTGATGCGTTCCTTCACCCAATCTGGCCGGGGAATAACCGGGCCCATGATATCCTGGCATGAATCACGGAATCCACGTCCGAAAAGCAACCCGCCATGGTAGTAGGAAGCGTCGCGTGAAAAGCGAAAGGTGACCGAAGTTTGATATTGATTCCAGACATTGACCATGGTATTCAAATCATCATCCGGGGTTTGCACCTGCACGTGGGAGAGATAATCCCGCCAGTAACCTTTCAGTGTTTCAAATTGAGAGGCGATGAATTGCAAATTGCGATAACGCTTGACGACCCGGGCGGCCGCCGGCCTGAAGTTTTTGCGCTCTACCACGCCCAACAGGACGGCAAATTCTGCGCTCTGGCCGCCTTGCAGCGCTAATTCCAGCTGCAGCGCAGCCACAGCGTCTCCAGATGTAATTTCACTATTGAAACAGGTTCCCTGCTCTACCGCCAGTGGATTGGCTTCACTCCTCCAGCGGCCGATGAACTGATTTTTACTACCATCCCAGCCCACAACCGGTAAAGTTGACGCAAAAAACACGTAGCGATCCCAGGCCTCATTCGTCTGTTTGACCGATGCCCCCTGATAGCGTACCCAGTAACGCTTGGAGGCCAGCAATATTTGTTGTTCACGATCAAAGATAACTTCATTGAAATGCTGATCATTGGGTTGATTAATCAGATCGACCAGGGCATGGCCCAGGCAGAGCTCAACAAAAGGGAATATTTTTAACCTTACAGGGGTCGATCTGGTATTAACCAGACGCACGCGCCATATTTCAAGATCATCATCCAGTGGTACAAAATAATCGATTTCGTGCTCCAGATCGCGGTAACGTGTTTTAAAGGAAGTGTAATAAAGACCATGCCGGCATTCATAATAATCAAGCGGCGTTTCTGTGGGTTGCCAGGTGGGCGACCAAAAGTGGCCATCAACTTCGTCTCTCAGGTATAGGTAACGTCCCGGACGATCCACTGGCAGGCTATTGTAACGCCAGCGCGTAATCCGGCTATCCTTTGGCGATTGGTAAAAGCTGTAGCCGCCAGCCGTATTGGAGATGAGCCCATTGTAGCGGCCATTGGAAAGATAGTTTACCCAGGGTTGCGGGGTATCCGGTCGCGTAATAATAAACTCCATTTTATCCGGCGAAAAGTGCCCGTACTTTTTCACTGCCTTTCCTTTCTAATTGCTCCGCTCTTTTGTCAGTTCTTTTACGCCCCAGTTTAAAACATTTTCTACCGCTAAGGCCTCTTTACCTCCCACATAAATTCGGGCCAGAGGTTCGGTTTGCGAAACGCGCATTAAAATCCAGCTTTCATCCGAAAGGTACAATTTTAATCCATCTTTCAGGCTAAAATCATCCACCTGAACTGCGCCAATCCTGGTCGGTGGATTGTCACGCAATCGCTGTAAATTTCTGTTTAAAAGATCGGTATCGTTACGGAAAACATCTTTACGCCGATAATAGAACGGGCCATATTCCCGGCGTAAATCGTTTACCAATTCAGAAATGGGCACCTGGTAACTGCCCAGCATTTCCAGAACCAGCAGGATGGTTAAAAGGCCGTCCCGTTCGGGCAAATGGAAGCCAAAGCCAAACCCGCCGCTCTCTTCGCCGCCTATCAAAACATCCTGCTGCAACATCTGTTCAGTCACATTTTTAAATCCGACTGGCACTTCGGTTACCTGCCGGCCCATTGGTCTGGCCAATCGGTCTATGGTATGGTGCATGGACGTTGTCCGAACAAAATGACCGGACCATTTTCTTTCCTGAACCAGATAACGCGCCAGTAAAGGCAGCAAATCATGTAGCTGAACAAAGTGGCCCTGTTCATCGAGTACCGCACAGCGATCGGCGTCGCCGTCTGTAGCCAGACCGATTCGCCCCATTCCTTCCTGTAATGCATCGTGTAATTCCAGCAGGTTTTCCGGCACAGGTTCCGGCCGCTTGCGATTAAATAAAGGATTTTCTGTGTGATGCAAATAGCTGGCCGGCAGATCGAGCCATTCAAAAAAATGCTGCAAAAAACCAATGCCTGCCCCGTGCATGGCATCGTACACCACCGCACCTGAAAATCTTTTTAACCGCTCCACAGAAAGGAGCTTTTTGATCTGTTGAAAATAGTCAGCCGTTAAATCGATTTTTTCCAGATTGCGTCCTATGGCCGATTCCTGTAAAACAGCGGGTTTCGGTTCAATTTCTTCCTGGATACGCTGTGTAAAATCATCCAGCACCGGCCCCCCATAATGCGCTTTGAATTTAATGCCATTGTAAAAATAGGGATTGTGGCTGGCCGTAACCATTACGCCGGCATTTAACTTCAACTGTTTTACAGAAAAGGAAAGAAGCGGCGTTGGTGTAAATTGATTGCTCAACAGAACCGGAATATTGTGACTGGCAACGACTCTGGCAAACTGTTCGGCAAAGCGTTCGGACAAAAAACGCGTGTCGTAAGAGACGACCACCCCACTTATCGGCCGGTCGTTCTCCAGGCAATAGCGACTAAAAGCGCTGGCCACCCGGGCCACATTCTCAAAGGTAAAATCATGCGCAATTTGCGCTCTCCAGCCATCGGTCCCAAAGCGAATCACAAAAAAACCTTTTGTTACACTTGCGTTGTTTTTTAAAGATTAAAAATATGCCGGTGCGAAAAATCACACCGGCATAAGAGAGCCAATGAATGTCGCAGGATGGCGCTATTTCATTAAGACCATCTTCTTGGTTGCTACAAACTTACCAGCCTTAACTCTGTAGAAATAGATTCCGGAGGCCAGTCCCGTGCCGTCAAATTCGAATTTGTGAATGCCAGCCGGCAAATCGCCATCAAACAGAGTACGCACTTTCTGTCCCAGAGTGTTAAAGACTTCTATTTCCACTTTTTCAGCTTTAGGCAGAGCTACATTGATCTTGGTAGTCGGGTTAAACGGGTTGGGATAGTTCTGGCTCAGTTCATAGTGGATGGGTAGCTTGTTGGCATTGTCTGCGATGGCCGTCAGCGTATCGGTTAATATCACATTGTCGATTTGCCAGTTGTCACCGCCGGCATCGGGATTGGAAGGATCGCCAAAATTTTTGACCATAAAAGCGATGTAAACATAATCGCCTTCAAAAGCACTCAGATCAATGGATTTCATCATCCAGGAATCATAAAATTCACTTTCCGGATAACTTTCAACCAGCACAAAGTCTTCCGGATTATTTTGCGATTTGGTCGAAACCAGCACATTGAGCTGAGAACCATAGTCATTATCTGCCGTGTTCCAGTCATCTTTGGCCATAAAGGTAAAATATTTTTTGTCCGTATTCAGACTGATGGCCGGAGTAACCAACCAGCAACGCGATTTGGTGTTGTAATTTGGCATGTAAACATCCTTTTCACCTTCGAAAGGATTGTAAGTGCTCACACGCCAGGCCGGAGTCGGATCGCCTGCTTCAACGCTATCGGCAAAGGTCAGCCAGCCTTCCGGAACCGCGTTCTCCGGAGTGGTTTCAAAGCCTTCATTCAGTTCAACAATCATCTTCACGTCACGAATAGCATCCGGCACCACCACATCAAAGCTGTAGGCCGAAATACCATTGTTGGTGACCAGTTCAATAAGCATATTGTCAACGCTGTTGTACACAGAAAGACCGGTGCCATTGGTATTGGCATGGGCCAGATACATTTCCGTGGGCGCTTCCAGCAGGTTAAAGTCAGAACACAAATTGTCGCCAGGTTCGCCTAACAATTCAACAACATAAGTACCGGTGTTAATGGCATCTGTAATGCTGATGAATCTCCGGACTTTATCGCCAGGTACTTTCACCTCAAAGTAGTTAATGCTGGTTCCGGTGGGCACTACATCCGTGTCAAAGGTGTAAAGCACGGTACCATCGCGTTTGATGTAGCGTGGCGGTGTTGTGCCATTGATGAACAGGTAGTTGCCATCCATGTCCACAGGAGCAATACCAAAACGACCTGCGCCAGGTTCTGGCAACGGAATGTCATCACCCCGTGTCCAGGTTTCGCCGTCGGTGGTCACAAAGGTATGGATCTTTTCATTATTAGAACCGGACCAGTAAACCGTTAAGTGGCTGCCTGTGCCCGAAACGGCTACTACATCGCCAACTCGCCCGCCAAGATCATCAAACGTTCCGTCAAAGATCATATGCGGTGTATCTTTTTCGTTCTTGTAGTAGTACAACCGCGCAACTTGACCACCCCAGGCCGCCAGGTTGCTAACAATGATCTGTCCGTCTTTTGTACAGGCAATGGTGTTGATGGGATAGGTGCCTCCTCCGATTCCACTGGTATTGAGTTGTCCGATAGTGTCACCGGTGGCTGCATCCAAAACATAAATAAAGGTACCTCCGACACGGCTGGCCACGTACAGATGATCATTCAACCGGTTGTAAGCCATGCCACGCACCATGTGTTCAGCAGCTCCCTCCTGATAAAACCAGGAAGCATTGGCAGAATCGGCATGAATTCTCCAGGCCAATGGGAACAGTTGATATCCGCTACCTTTGACCTCTACCATGTACACACCGATATTCAGATGGATTTTAACCATGTCCATGACTTCTTCTTCCATAGTCGGCTTGAAGATTACCGGAATTTCGATGGAATCGCCGGCGCCAACGGTTGTATCGCCATGTAGAGTAGAAACAAAATAGGAGCTGCCAAAGGTTAAGGAATCGAGTGTGAAATCGGAATCGCTGATATTTTTAAGCCACAAGGACAGGGTTTTTTGTCCATTGATGGCAACACTGCCAAAATCCAGCATATCTGTGGATAGGGCCACAACCAGGTCTTCAAAATCACTGCGCAAGCGTCCGCGTAATTCATAGCCGTCATCGGGTGGCGTATTTTTGGTGTATTGATCAACAATGCCCACCATATTCATTAAAGATTGCGGAGGCATCCAGCCGTCCAGGTCGGAATCGCGGTCGATAAACACTTTAACGGTGTCTGTCCCATCGGTAACGTACACAGACCCATTACTGCCTTCTTCCGGCCATTGACTGGCATCCACCAGCCATACACTATCGACGCGCACCAGTTGGCTTTCCAGCGCTTCACCTACGTCAGCCAATTTGATTTTTAGTGGTTCCACCGTATTCCCGCTACTCATGACCCAGATATTTTCCGGTTCGAGCTCGGTCAGACCGCGGTACTGGGTCAGGCTGCCTTTAACCACCACTTCATCGCCAATGTTTAGATTCCATTGCGTAGAACCCGAATACAGATTGATGCCTGCGCTGGTATCCTGAACAAAGTATTGGGATCCAGAACTACTGTAATTAATGGAATTAACAAGCCCCTGAATCTCAAATGTTTCGCCAAGACGATCCGGCACAAAATCGCCGTCGCTATCCACTTTAACCTCGGCAATTGGGGTATTGGGCAAACCTGGCGTTAATTGAGAAACCATCTTATGCATGCCCGTAAAATGGACGACATAGGCCACTTCATTGTCATAATCCACGGCCACGCCACGCGGTCGTTCAACGGTAATCCGTTGTTTGATGTCGCCATTCAAATCGGCAATAATTAACTCATTGGCGCTCGTGTTGGAAATCCACATACGATCCGCGGCATCGATTTCGCAAGCCGAGGGATTACTCAAGCCGCTCATGAAATCGGCCCCCTGTTCATAATGGCAGGAATCTGAACCGATGATCGAACCTTCCCACATGGCAATCTTATCGCTCGATTCGTCGGCTAAAAAGACTTTGCTGCCGTCTTTGGTAACACTGATACCCCGATTAATGTGCCAGCCGGTTACGCCAAAAGGCGAACCTTTCAGCTCATTGCCATTCAGATCAAATACTGAAAACATGGCTTCTACTTTGTGAGCAATAAAGACATGCCCGCTCTGATCGATATCCAGATCACCCGGTGCAAACGATAAGGCCCAGCCGTTTAAAGGCGTACCGTCAGCCTTAAAGCGTAAGACCTTCTTATTATCATAACTGATTACATAGATTATGCTGTCGTAATAGGCCACACCGCCAGGATGGGCGATCGTGACTTCCGCTCCGGTTTCATCGAGCCCTTTGGAGATGGGGCTAAAGTCAGCCATGGTACTGTCTGGATTAAAGACCACCACCTGCGCCGATCCGGGAGAACCATAATCGGTTACCCACAATTTCCCTTCGTGATCCAGAGCCGCAAACTGGCCAGATTCGTTTTTGGGTCCAAAATGAAAACGCACTTTCCAGTAATCGATGGGAGTAACCGGTGGAATGGTTAACGAAACGATGTCGTTTTCATCCCGTGGCAATATTTTGTAATTACCGTAACTATAGGTAACCACACCTGTTACGTCGTATTTTACGCCGGAATCCGGTGAGAATTTGTAAATGGCATCGTCAACGCGCGCCGGACCGCTACCGTCATCAATCTCCCATTCGCCATATCCTAAATCGGGATTTGTACAGGTCGCATTTTTCACCTGAATCAACACGCCTTCGTACATTTCCTGAGGCGCCTCTCCAGATGCCACGACCAGAGGATTCATGGTATTCCCGGAACTGACTACGGTAAAAGAATCTACATTTTTCAATTCGGTTAAATCATAGTATTCGGCTACTTCCGCCTGCAGTTGTACTTCGTCCCCAATTGCCGGCGAATGATTTTTATCGTACACATAAATCCCACTCCAGGCGGCCTGGGCATCCTGCAGGTAGTAACCGCTGCTGGTCGTGGCCGTAATAATACCGCTGGTTTTAACCACCTGTCCTACGTAAGGAGAAGGGCCGGGTTGTTCGTCGGCTGTGCGTTGAATGTCGGCAATGGTAACTTCAGGAATGTAAAGCAGACGGGTTACCATTTTCACCGCAGAAGTAAAATGAATCACATAAGCCAGATTGCTGTCAAAATCGAATGCTGCGCCGCGCGGACTATTCAAATCAGATACCGTTTCCAGAACATTGCCGTTCGCATCCGCAATGATTATTTCATTATTTCCGGTATTGGAAATCCACATGTTGCCATCCGGATCGATCTCACAGGCAGATGGATTGTTCAGGCCTGTCATAAAATCGGTTTGCTGTTCAAAATAACAGGAATCAGAACCAACAAAATTACCGTTCCAGTAAGCAATCACATCCGAACTTTCATCGGCCAGAAACACTTTTGTTCCGTCGTTTGTCACACTCAAACCGCGGTTAATGTGCCAACCGGCCGCGCCAAAAGGAGAACCTTTGAGTTCGTTTCCGTTAATATCGAATACCGAAAACATGGCTTCTACCTTGTGAGCAATAAAGACATGCCCGTTGGCGTCAATATCCAGATCCCCCGGGCTAAAGTTGAGTTTCCAGCCATTCAGCGCTGTCCCGTCACTCAAAAAGCGCATTACCAGCTTGTTAGTATAGCTGATAATATAAACCGTGTCGCCAAATACGGCCACACCACCGGGATTCTGGATATCTGTCACAACTCCGTTTTCATCCAATCCCTGGGTTATTGGGCTAAAATCTGCTTCGGTCGTATCGGCATTGAACACACGTACGCCGGCAGTGCCGGGAGTGCCGTAATCGGTCACCCACAGTTTGCCCTGACCATCGACAGCGGCAAATTGCCCGGATTCACCGCTGGGGCCAAAGGCGACATCAACCCTCCACTGTGCAAAAGAAAAACTAGTAAATACAAGGAGAGCTGAAATAAAGGTAAAAAAAGTCTTCATAAAGACCTCCTCCAATTTGGTTGGTATGTCTTTTTTAAAACTTTGAAGCGGGTTTAATTTACAACAGAAATTTATTTATCTCAACTAAAATTTAAAAAGGAATGTTCGAAGAGTTTTAATGGTTAACTAATTTAAAATATTGAAATTAAATAAATAATAATGAATGTTAGTAATTTAAGTGTACTAACTTAAATCAAAAAACACCTGCTTTTTTCGGTTAATACACAGTCGCAAACAGTATTCTACCCAAAAGAATGAAAAGCTATGAGTCCACTCTAAAAAGGTATTATTATAGAATTTTATTTAAATTTGCCTATTGTTTTTATTTAAATTACATCAAATATCTTCGTGTTAATCCGTGAAATTCGTGGTTTTTATACTGAACTCAAGCTATGATTGCACAAAATAGTTTTTTTGAATTATAAATCACGAATTACAAAATATTTAATGAAGGAACAAATTGAGCCAAAGCGGTGAGGGCTCATGCCGGGTGGCATTCTACTAACGCTTTTGCGAGATGAAAAATCCCTTACATTTTCCTCCTGCATCGTTTTTGCGTAAATGAAGATCAATGATTGAAAGCCGGTGCCGGACATATTTTTTTTAACCGGCCCCTGCTTATTCCTGTCTAATAGGGCTTTTAAACCATTAAACGATGGAACAAATTTTCGCACGCTAAAGCATTGGATATTTAGAAAGAAAACGTTTAATTTGTTGTTTTTGTGCCCACCACAGCAGTGGAGGTATAGCCATTGCCTTCTGGCGGCGAATCAACAACGATACTGATGTAAACCTGGGGGTCTTCCAGACTATCACCAGGAGCCCAGGTAAAACTAAACTCTGTGGTTCCCGGGCCGGAACTTTGCGTATCTTTCATTTCGATATTTACATCGCCGTACAAATTACCAGCCGTGGCCTCCACGCTGATCGAAGTTCCGCTAACCAGGGGAAATCCCCAGATATCATGGACTTTGTAGCTGAACTGTTTGGGTTCATTTAAATCGCTGTAAGTAAACGTCGTTGGTTCAACCTCGATGGGAGCCACAACGTCGGTTAGTAGAACTCTGGTACTGGTCTGAATAGTTTTTGTACCCAGGGTATCTGTATAGGTGTAGGCGGTTACGGTTGCAAACGGATTAACCAGGGGCTCAGGTGGGATCGGTGCCGAGCTGATCAAACGAACGGTAGCCAGGCCTAATTCATTGGTAACGGCCGATCCTTCAACAATGCAATAATCACTTTTAAAATAGACAACAGTGCCGGGCGCCACCGGGTTGCTGTACTTATCCCCCACATAAGCGGTAATTTGATCCACAATCCCAAAATGTACTCTACCTGCAATATTTGCTTTACCGGCAACAACACTAAAATGGTTCTCATCCGGTAAACCGCCATGGATGGCTACACGAATGGGCTGTGAACGGATGGTTTGTCCTTCCACCGAAGCCTCGGCCACAATTTGCACCGCGCCAGAAATGGTACCGCTGTTGAGCACGGTGTAAACATATCCATCGCGCGTGGTCATAGTATCCGGGTAGATATATTCACCTCCACCGGGCGCATTTAGGATATAGAATTTCACTTTCACCTTGTGCGCGGCATCCACCTTAATGCCATTGGCATCAGTCACCACAAAATTGAGCACGGCCGATTCTACCAGGCCAGCTCCTTTAATATAGATATGGTCTGTGCTTTGATTTAAAATCGTTATATGGCGGGCTGGGCCACTATTTCGTAGCGTATCGGTTGGATTAATCAAGGTATCGGACTGAATTTGCTCCAGAGTCACATCGGGTACCTGCAGGGTTTGTTTTAGTTTGGCCTTAATCGTAAATGTTTCCATGGCATATCCGACCTTGCTGAACTGGAGCTCCACTTCAAATGTTTCTTCTTCGCCCGGCGGCTCCAGTTCCAGAGTGTAAGCCCCGGCTTCATTTGTTTTGGCCTGAACAAAAAAATCTTTAGCCACCACCAGTACATCTTCTAATGGATGGGCTATTTTATTTTTATCCAGGTAATAAACATTGCCGTTTAAAGTGGCCACATTGTCCTGTGTTGAAGTTGTGCAGGCCATCAAACCCAATAAGCTAATCAAAAATAAAATAATGTATCGCACATGACCTCCTTTAACTTGCATAATCCACTTTGAGCATGTCTGGTGGAATTAAATTTCTTTGTCGTAATTCTTCAAGACTCTTTTGAAAGGTCTGCATACCAAACTCTGCTCCCATTTGAATAGCAGACTCAATTTGATGTGTTTTCCCCTCGCGAATTAAGTTGCGAATAGCAGGAGTGGCAATTAAAATTTCCAACAATGCAATCCGATCTGCTCTGTGTGCTTGTTTTACTAGTCTTTGTGAAATAATAGCAACCAGAGCGGCCGCCAGAATAACACGAATATGCTGCTGTTGTTCAGAGGGGAAAACATTGATCACACGATCCACAGTTTCTGCCGCAGAGTTTGTGTGCAGAGTAGAAAAAACCAGGTGCCCGGTTTCAGCCGCATGCAGCGCATTGGTGATCGTATCTAAATCGCGCATTTCGCCTACCAGGATGACATCCGGGTCTTCACGCAAGGCAGCTCGCAGCCCCTGGGCAAAACTTTGCGTGTGAACACCCACTTCCCGCTGATGGATCAAAGACAATTTAGGTTGATGAAAATATTCAATAGGATCTTCCAGAGTGATAATATGATCTTTTCGTATGCGATTAATTTCATCAATCATAGCTGCCAGGGTGGTCGATTTTCCGGAACCAGTTGGCCCGGTCACCAATACCAGGCCTT
Organism: Caldithrix sp.; assembly: GCF_056497305.1. Classification (NCBI taxonomy): domain Bacteria; kingdom Pseudomonadati; phylum Calditrichota; class Calditrichia; order Calditrichales; family Calditrichaceae; genus Caldithrix; species Caldithrix sp. Next base: position 12,457 of record NZ_JBSMDE010000215.1, read on the forward strand.
TCCGGTGCTTTACAACCTCTTTTAACACAGGGGGCAATAGCAATTCATCCAGCGTTCGGATGCGCTCCGGTATCACCCTAAAGGAGGCGCTGATTCCCTTGGCATGCTTGAATACATTAACACGAAATCGACTTACCCCTTCGATGGCTATGGAAAAATCAATTTCCTTATTGTTTTCAAAATCTTTCTTTTGCTCGGGTCTAAAATAGGGAAAGAGAAAATTTCTCAAGGCTTCCTTTTTGATGGGTGGAGCATCAATGCGTTTTAACTCGCCTACCAGTCGTACAATGGGTTGCATTCCGCTACTGAAATGAATATCCGATGCGTTCTGTTTAACCGCGAAACGTAATATTTTTTCGAAATCCAAAGACATGATACCCTCTATTTTGTTTCCAGTACTTTACTGGTAATAAAAATTAGCAAATCGCTTTTTTCTCTTTTTATGGTTGTATGTTTAAATAGGTAACCTAAAATAGGGATATTACCTAACAACCAGATGCCTTCCTTTTGCTCTGATTTTGTTTCTTTCACCAATCCGCCAATGGCCACGGTTTCTCCATCATTAATGACCACCGATGTTTCAACTTCTCTCACGGAAACGATAGGCTGTGGTGCTTGGGACGGTCCAACATAGCCAATAATTTCCTGCATCACAGGATGAAGTTTTAAATTGATTTTATTATTTTCACCAACAACCGGAATAACCTCAAGTCGCATACTGACATCTTTTTCTTTAAAAGAGTAGAGATCGCCAGCCACACTGCGCTGGATTTGGGGAATGGGTACTGTGGTTCCGATGCGGATAACCGCCTTTTGATTATTTAAAGTGGTTACTTTAGGATTAGAAATTAATTTAGAACGATTATCACCAGCCAATAAATCCAGGGTTGCCTGAAGCTTATCCAACGTGAGAACTCCTAGATGCACTTGAGGTGGGGTTTCCGGGAATTCGTACCAGCCGGAAAGGATAGTCTGTTCTCCAGATTGTCCCTGCTGCCCTTGTTGGGAAATAGGGGCCGTCGTTTCCGCGCCCATAACCGAAGCTTTGATGGAAGTGGGCCATTTAAAGCCTAACTGTTTATTGGTCCCCAATAATGTTTCAATCAGACGCACTTCAATTTGCACCTGTTTGACCGGACTATCCAATTCTTTAATAATCTGATCGATGATCGCCAGATTTTCTTCTAAATCTGACACAATCAGTACATTTGAGCGATCCGGTTCGTTATCAGATATCTTTTCGGCAATCAGAGTTTCAATTTTACCTTTGGCCGATAAAAATTTAGTCAGGGTCGATTTAATTTTAAGTCCATCCGTGTATTGCAAATGGTAAATCTTAGTCTGTAGTTCCCCATAAAAATCTTTTGCCAAGGGTTTAATGATCATTACATTGTTTTTAATGAAATAATGATAGCCGTTGGGTTTGAGCATAAATTCCAGGGCATCTTTTAGCGAAACATTGGTTAAACGGACATTGACGATCTCTTTTCCATCTCCGGTAAAGACATAATTAAAGTTGTTCTGTTTGGCAAAAAGTCTCAGGGCATCACTCAACCTGACTCCCAGAAAAGTGGGCGAAACCCTTTGCTCCAGCAACTGCTCAATATCTTTTGCAAAAACACTGGAAAAGAGAAAAAGTATGATCAACAATGCGCTTAACCGTTTTAACGAAACTATCTTCATCTAAAACTCCCCTCACATATTCGTCATTTTTAAGACTTTTCGTTTTTTGCCATTCCACAGTATTACACGTTTTTCCGATATTTCAATCACTTTATATCCTTCGATGACATCCCCGATTTTAAGAATTCGATCATTGATAAGAGCCACAGAGCCTTCCGGCCGAAAGCTGATGGCTTTCAATTTAAAAATCGGTTCTTTTTTTCGTTTTCTTGAACGTTTTTTTATTACTTTTTGGGGTTCAACAAAGAAAGGATCATCCCCCCAATGAGTGGTTAAATTCATTTGCAGGACATCAACCGTAGAATCTGAAGCCGCTTTTTGAGCGGCGCTATCCGCTTCGGCTACATTGCTCTGTTCTCCGGAATAAAAACCGATATATGTGTCTTTATGAGTCATGAAGTCAAAAATAGCATACGCCAGAACTATGCCCAATACGATAAACAAGATTTGCTGACTTTTTGTGAGTTTAACCTTTTTCATCTCACTCGTTCCATGTATAAAGTTTAGACTCAATGACGGCCTGAATGTCATAGCCATTTTTATCTAATTTTTCCAGAATGATAGACTCAGGAATTAAATAAAAAGGTAAATAGCTCCATTCTTCAATAAACTTGCCAATGGCAAGATAACGCCCTACTAACGTTATGCTCAATGGCAGAGGGATAATTTGTTCATTCTTTTGTTCAAAATAATCTCTAAAACCAGGCGAAAAATCCATCAACTTCAGATTATATTTTTTAGCTAAATCCTGCAAAGATTTTGTCACCTTACCGAGTTCGTGCTTACGAACAAATTTTGATCGTTCTGCCTCCAGGCGATCCTGTTCAATCTGATAACGTTTACGGATGTTAATTAGATTTATTTTAGCATTTTGGGCCATGTGGACTTTGTTGCCATATTCCACCACTGCGGTTTCAAGCCTGGCTAACGTATCTAATTGTGGAACATAAATAAAATAGTACCAGATAAAAATCAAAACCACACCGGCAAATATTTTCAGGAAAAACCTCTTTTTAGACATACATAAACCCCATCAAAAAGTTAGAGTAAGCGCAAAGCGAATTTTCTTTTGTTCAACATCTTTTTCTTTCTGGTCCAATCTGATATCTTTAAAGAGTTTTAAATTAGTTAAACTATTAATAAAATCAATCAGAGCCACATCGCCATTCACCATGTCGCCGGTAATTTCGCCCGAAATATTGACTACAAATTTGGGAACCGAGGCCGCGCTGTCTTCATTTACCAGGTTTCCTTCATTTCGCACTTTATTAAAAACCAGAGTATTCAAACGGATAGCTTTTGGCGTTAAATTGCTAAACAATCGCATAATTTCTAACACCGGCGGTTTTCTAGCAATTTTACCCTGTAAATTCTGATTTTCTTTTTGTACATCTCCAATTAATTTGAGCAATTTTTTGTAAGACTCTTCAAAAGGATTCAGGACCTGATATTCTTTTTGTAGTTTGCTTAATTCCATTTGTTTTTGCTTGATTAACGAATATTGAACAAAGGTCAGATAGCCGGAAGTTAAAAAAATTAAAACAAACAGGAAATTTATCCACTTATTGATTTTTGATAAATTAATTTTCTCCTGAAAACTCTTGGGTAGGAGATTGATCTCATCCTTCTCAGCCAGAGCAGAACCTAAAGCTGCTGTAAATTCCCCATAGCGCAAAAGCGCATCACCCGATTCGTCTGAAAGCTTGGGCACAAGAACAAATATGGGAAGGGATAATCTTGATTTTAAATAAGGTATTAAACTTTCCTTTAATATCCCATACCCTGTTAAGAGGACGCGGTCGATGTAATTTTGCCTTTTACTACCTTGAATAAAGGCAATGGAGCGCAAAATCTCTGAAAAAAAGGTATGTAACACTGGATCTTGCTTTACTTTCAAATCCTTCAGCTTTTCTATTAACCGTTTCCGTAAAATACTCTCCTGAGGCGTTGAGACATTTTTCTGCCCCATTAATTTTTCTTCAACTTCTGGAGTAATTTCTCCATCGGTCTTGATGGTTACCTCAAGGTTACGAGAGCCCAGGCCTAAATTTCTAAGATAGATTAACTGACCTGCTTTTAAATAGCATATTTGCGTAAAATCGTAAGAAATATTAATTAGTAAATCCGATTTGGGCTCTTCAACCATGTATTTGTAAGCCAGAACCAGACTCATTGGTCTTGGGAGTAAATAGGAAACCGGTAACTTTAAATGCTGAAAAATATAGACGTAACGATTGATTGTTTCAGCTGGAGCAAAAACAATTTGTAATCTCTGTTTTTTAACACCCTGCTCTTCAAATTCATCGACTACCGAATAACTCCAATGGAAATTTTTGTTTTCGTAATGTTTCAACTCCTCCTTGTACTTGTACAGAATAGCCTGCTCCAGCTCCTGTTTTTTTTTCATTACAGGAAAGACATCATTTTTAAAAAGTAAGTCCGTACTAAAAAAGGTTACGCGAACTTCGGTTCCGGGTTTATAAAATCTTCTTTTAATATTTTCCAGGGTTATCTGCAAAGCTCTGAACCGTTGAGTGATTTCTGGCGGGAATTTCTGAATGCCCCATTCTTCTACGTTAATGTCCTGGCCATATTTTTTTATTATAAGATATCTTATCTTGTCCATATCTATATCCAGGGAAAGAAGACGATGGGCATTTAATCGCTTGAATAAAGGGAGGGGATAGTAAAAAGGAGTCGAAAAACTTTTCACTTTTTGGGAATCCTGGGGAAAGGTGCCTATCTCATTTCTGGTCGTTACCTGATCAACAGAGCTCCCGGGAATCTTTGGCGCAGCAGTGTTCGGTTCTGCGTCTTTTTTGTTGTGTTTCATAGACCACTCCCCTACATATTCAGTAAATTTGTAACTGCCCAGCTTGGTAAATTAAAGGTCCGCCATTTACAGAATATTTTAAGAAGTTAACGATTTTAGGACGGTGATAATACACTCTAAACCTAAAAGGCCAGAATGGTTTTGTCGTCCCAATGACATCTCCATCGGTCATAATTCCGCCGTAAAGAGCACGCCATAAAAATTGCCATTCACATAGAAAGCGACTGTTCGGATTAAATTGGTACATAACTCCACTTGTTACACCAAATATTAACCAGCTCGATTTGATTCGAATATTGCCGCCAACAGCAAAGTTACCCACATTAATCCAATTAAAGGCTCCAAATGTTAAATTTCGCCCCACATAAGCCACGTCTTTCATAAAACTAAATATATGGCTAATGTATAAGTCTTTGGGATAATATTGATTTGGTTTAGCCCTCTGTATTAACTCCTCCTGGTCAAATAAAGGGAAATATTTTGCATGTTCTTTGTATCTATTGAATGGAACAACACGAACATACTTAATATCTCCGGTAGCATAAACGGCATATTGAGAAACGTCAATGTATTTAACGCTTTTTTCGAGTACCTTTGCATAATTAGCACTATAACCAATTGCTCTGATCTTAATTTTATTGGGATAGATAATTTTTAGTTTTATAACACAATGGGTCCCATTTCCTGTTTTTATATCCTCTTGATAATTATTCAAAGGGAATAGATAGGTGCTTTTTACGGCATGCTCATTAATTGCACGCATGGCATATTCAATGCCCGATTCCGCAGCGTATTGGGCTCGTTTTTGATTAATTTCCACGATTTGCATCCGAGCCTCAGCAGCCAGCAAAATAAGCAGGCTGGTGACAATTAACCCAACAAAAATCAGAAAAATGAGCAGCCCGATTAAAATGACGCCTTCCTGTTTTCTTTTAATATGGTTCAGTTTTATTTTCATAGTAGACCAAACCAATTTAATTTTGTTTAACCGTGTTTGTGTTTCTTCCCGTGATGCTCTTTACTCTTTTCATCTTCATCTTTTTCGTCATCATCATCTTTTTCTTTATCTTTTTCCTTATCTTTCTTTTCTTTATTTACTATGCTATCATTCCATCTATTGCGCAAAAAAAATGTATCTTCCACCTCTCTTTTTTTGCCATTCACCTCAAAAACCAAACGAACCTTTATGTAAGCTACATCTTTTTTATTTTTAGTGGATTGCGATTGGGCATCTAAAAATGTAAAAGGTGGCTCTTTCAATCCTGAGGCCAGTTGTTCCCATTTTTGTGAATTTTGCTTTCTGCGCAGGGTCCCATCGTTGTACATATATAAAATCTTATTCCCCTGGATATCTCGAAAAAAAATTTTCCGCCCACCTTTCGCAAATTTTGAAATGTTCAGAATATTGTCAGGATCGATCTGAGAAAAATCTTCGCGCATAATTCGTAATGCATTGCGTAATTCCCACCTTTTGGAAAGCTCGGCAGATAATGTTCTAAATGTACCTGCATTTAATAGGATGACCCCATAGGCAATAGAAGAAATAGTACCAATAATGATCAGTACAACAATCATTTCAATTAATGAAAATCCTTTTTCGTTATGAAGCGTCCTATTTGCAGACATTTTCAGAACTTTCATTTTCTTCTTCCCGAAGTGTACTGATTTAGTAAAAATAATCAATATTGAGAAAAGGATTATTTTTCTTCATAATACTTTGTTAAACGAACAGAAAGTTCAATCGGTTGTTTTAAATTTGGATGAGAAACAGTAACGATTATTTCCCAGCAATCAATTTGCCCTTTACCCCACTTGCTTAGTTTTTGAACTGTCACTTTCCTCACATAGCCGTCTTCCAGAGACTCAGTTTTGGCAAAATCATCAATCGATTTATACCAGTCCCAATTGAGCGATTTAAAGCCAATAATCTCCTCAATTTTGCTTTCGGCCAGATATTGCGCCTTTTGTGAATGAATAAACTGTGTTGCTTTAACGGTCGCCATCCCGGCCAGGCTAAATATAGCGGGAAATATCACCCCGATTAACACCAGGGCTACGATCAATTCAATTAATGTTAATCCGGACTCATTACGGTATATTTTCCTCGTCCAATACATGCTATTCATCCCACCATTAAAAAAAACCGGAGGACTATATGGAAAAGCCCTCCGGTATTTAATGATGTGAGCCTATTTAATCACAAGCGCACCGCTCGAGCTCACGGCCACACTAAAATTGCTGCCATCATGTTTTTTAGGCACATTGCCATCCGTAAAGAAAGAACCGGGATTGGCCTTGTAATCGGTAACCGCTTTTTTCAGAGTATAGGTTGGATCGGCCATAACTTTATTTGCAAAATACATCATAATGGCCGCCTCGATGGCTTTGGCATTGGCTTGATCGCGTGTAACATTGGCATTTTTGGTCAAATCCATATACCGCGGAACGGCAATGGCTGCCAGAACACCTAAAATTACAATGACGACAACCAATTCGATTAAGGTGAAACCTTTTTGATTTCTTAAGGCACGCATTTTTGTACCTCCTTTGTTAATGGGACATTTAGTTAATTGGTCCAATAATTTTTATCAGTTACATAATATTCATCATTTCCCACATGGGTAAGAATAGGGCTAGCGCTAATAATAAGACCATACCACCCAACACCACCGTTATAATGGGCTCGATAAGAGAACTCATGTTTTCCACCATCTCGCTTACTTCCTCCTCGTAAAAATTGGAAACGCTTAGCAGCATATCGTCTAATGAGCCCGATTTTTCCCCAATGGAAACCATGTCAATCAACAGTTCGGGAAAATGTCCGGCCTTACGCATCCCATCTGCCAGACTCTCTCCCTTGATAATACTATCGTATAGCCTTTCGATTACTTTAGCGTAAAACTTATTTCCTATCGATTGTTGGATGATTTCCAGAGTTTCGGTAATATTTACTCCGGTTCGATTCATGGTATAGAACAAACGCGCAAACCGCGCAATAATAACCTTCTGCAAAAAATCGCCCATTATGGGAATTTTTAATAATTTTTCATCCAGCCAATAACGGCCTTTTGGTTTACGAAAGAAATAAATGGCCAACCCCACGGAAATAACCAAAAATATGAATGTAAAAAGGCCATATCTGGTCAATAAATCATACACGCCTAATAATATTCTCGTGGGCAATGGTAAAGTATGCCCGGTCCCTTCAAACATAGGAATAAAATTGGGAATTACAGTGGTCACAAAGACAAAGAACGCTCCAATCAGGCCGATCACCACAAACATGGGATAGCGGAAGGCTTTTTTGACATCGGAACGCATCTTCAGGTCTTTTTCCATATATTGATACATGTATTGCAAAGCATCTTCCAGGGTCCCGCTAATCTCCCCAACACGAATGGAATTAATGTATATTCCAGAAAAGATTTTCGGAAATTGACTTAATGCATCTGAAAATTTACTTCCCTGTTCAATATCTCTTTTGATGGTATCAATTATTTGCTTAAAATTTTCATCTTTTGTCTGGTCCTTAACCGTTTGAAGGGCCAACAATATGGGGATCCCAGCCCGAAGCATGGTACTTAATTGTTTGGTAAACAACAACACTGCATCGTCTTTTACAGATAGCTTTATCTTTTTTTTGCCTTCTTTCGATTCTACTTTAGCGATGGAAACGGGCACCATGCTTAATTCGTTTAGCTGACGCACCACCTCTTCTTCATTAGAAGCCAGAATGGTGCTTTCGATTAATTTACCTTCTGCATTATAGGCCTTATATTTAAAGTTCGGCATTCTTTTTGTCCTCAATTGTTTAACTGATTAAGTGTATGTACCATTGAATAATATTCTGGCCGTAAAAAAGATAGATAAGAAATCCTAACGCAAAGAACGGGCCCATGGGAATCAAACGGGGAGAGTCTCCTTTTTTGAATACCCATAAAAGAACAATAAAGATAAAGGCCATAATAAATCCAAAATAGAGAGCAATCAAAATGTGTTGCCAGCCCAGATAAAATCCGGCCACAAAAGAGAGCTTTACATCCCCCATACCCAGCGCTTCTTTTTTAAATATTTTTTCTCCAACAATTGCAATGAGCCACATACTTGCTCCTCCAAATAATGCGCCGAAGGCCGCATCTGTAAAGGGGACAATCTCTCCTAAAAGATTTATAATTAGACCAATAAGGAACATGGGCAATAATAACCGATTTAAGAGGAGTCGGGTCCTCAAATCAATGATGCCTAACACAATCAGGAAATAAGAAAAAATCAGGTAGAAGAAAAACGAAAATGTTAGTCCATATATCTTAAATAAAGCTAAAGTAATGACAGCGGTAAACAATTCAACCAGCGGATATTGTAATGATATGTTATTTTTGCAATAACGGCATTGCCCTTTTAACATAATGAAAGAAATCAGGGGGATGTTATCATACCAGGCTATGGGCTGCCCACACCGCGGACATTTTGATCTACTCCAGAAGATGGATTCCTTTTTGGGGATCCTGACGATACAAACATTTAAAAAACTTCCGACAGCCATTCCTGCTAAAAATACAAGCAGATCGAAAGACCACATCTTTTTACACACTTACCATATTTTGTTTTTTTACACTCTGACCTACTCCCCGCCCCAGATGGCGTTGAATCCTGGCAATGAGCAGATTCATGTTTATTGGTTTGGTAATAAAATCATCGGCACCAAATTCAAATCCTTTTAATTCATTTTCTGTGCCGTTCAGACTGGTAATAATCAATACCGGAACATTTTCTGTTTTGGGATTACCTCGTAAATGCTGCAAAAATTCAAAGCCATTCATGTTGGGCATCATCAGGTCTAATAAAATAATGTCAGGCACCTTTTCTTCAATTTTATCCAGGGCAATAAAACCATCTTCGGCTTCACGCACTTTCCAGCCTTTTTGCCTCTCAAGCATGCGTTTTAATAGCATCCGTGTTACAGCGTAATCTTCGACCACGAGAATATCTACAGCGGTCGGAGGTGTTTCCTTTTCCATTTCTCCCAGGCGACGCGCCGGCATGGAGGTTCTTTTTGCTTTGGACGCCCCCTTTTCTATTTTTTGTTGATCTTCTTGTTTGGCGGTTCTGGATTCTTTCTTGATTTCTTTGGCTAACTTTTTTATCTCCTCTAAGGGATTCTCTATGGCTTTGTGCTTAGGCTTAGGTTTAGGAGACGCCGGCCTTTCGATTCTTTCTTCCGATGCGCTTTTTGTTTTAACGGCAGGTTCTTCTTCATCCAGCTTAAGGGCATCATCCACAACCGGAGACTCGGTGGCCGGTGCAGATGTTTTCTCAGGTTCCTTTTCAGATTCTTTCACAAATCCGTCATCCATCTTGAGCACATCTTCATCCGTTTCCTGGGGTAATGCCCTTTCCTTTTTGATTTTGGGTATGGGGGCTTTTTTTCTGATCGCACTCACATCAGGTTGAATCACGCGCAACAATTCCTGATAGTCGGTAATGCCTTCAGCAACCAGAGACAATCCATCTTCAAACAGATTTCGAAAGCCATTGGCACGAGCAATTCTTCGCAACTCGATTAAAGGCGCTTTGCGGTACAGGGCATCTTTTAATTCTTGATTGAGTAATAGAATTTCATAAACGCCAATTCTACCTTTATATCCTGTGTAATTACATTTTGAACAACCATTGGCCTGAAAAACCTGATAATCATCACAACCTAAATTTTTAAACCAATTAATGAGTTTAGGGTCTAATAGCTTAAGTTCGACCGTTTTTTTGCAATTTGTACATAATCGCCTTACAAGGCGTTGAGCAATAATAGCCTGCAGCGACTCAGCCACTTTAGTCTCATCGACTCCCATGTCAGCCAGACGAGTTATTGTGCCAAAAGTATCGTTAGTATGCAGTGTGCTTAACACCAGGTGTCCGGTTAAGGCGGCCTGGATGGCAATTTCTGCCGTCTCGCCATCGCGAATCTCGCCAACCAAAATCACATCTGGATCCTGACGCAAAAAGGAGCGTAAAGCCGAGGCAAAGGTGATGCCTGCTTTTTCATTTACCTGAACCTGATTTATCCCTTCAAAGACGTATTCAATAGGGTCTTCTACCGTTAAGATATTGGTCGCCGATGAACGTAATTTATTAATGGCCGCATAGAGGGTAGTACTCTTACCAGACCCTGTCGGTCCGGTGACCAGAATCATGCCCTGCCTTACCGAAAACACCTTTTCCAACTGTTGCAAATTGTGGCCGCGAATCCCTAACTGTTCAAAAGAGACCATCGCTTTTCGCCTATCCAGCAGACGAATAACCACTTTTTCTCCATAACTGGTAGGTAAAATAGAGACGCGTAAGTCGATATCGGCATCATCCACAAAAATTTTGGTCTTGCCATCCTGGGGTTTACGCGTTTCGGCTATGTTTAAATCGGAAATCACTTTAATACGGCTGACAATTTGGGCATGCAATGTTTTGGGGAGTTCCATAATGGTGTGCATCACCCCATCAATGCGCAACCTGACCACAACCTCTTTTTCGCCAGCTTCGATATGAATATCGCTGGCATCATTGGCAACCGCTTCGGCAAATATCTGATTAACTAACTTGACAACCCCTTTTTCCTCAACATCTTCTTCTCCGGCAACTCTAACTTTTAATTGTTTGCCCTCGCCTCCTACCAGATTATCAATAATCTCATCCGGTGAAAAATATTCCTTGATTTTGCGCTGAACTTGTTCTAAAAGAGCAAAGTATGTTTTTACATATTTGCCTGTAATAAATTCCAGCTCCTTTTCTGCTTCTAAATTGTAGGGATTGAAACAGGCAATATGCACTTCCTGTTTTGTCTGTCGAAATGGAAAAACTTGATGCTTTTGACAAACCTCTTTCGGAATATTTTCCAAAACCTTGGGATCGATCTTCACATTATCCAGATCGATCACCGGTATCTGTAAAGCTTCTTCGATAAATGTGATCAAATCTTCCTTGTGTAAATAATTGTTTTTTATTAAGACATCAAAAAAATATTTTTCTGAAGCAAAACGAGTGGCCAGTTCATCATACAGATCCTGATCAATAATTTGATAATACAATAATGCTTTTACCAACCAATCATCTTCAAAAACATGTTTATGCGACATTACCATTTTTCGTTTCCTGATTTAGGTTCAAATTTTATCAAATAATATTATCGTAAACATTTGCAGAATCATTAATTTAATGAATCAGAAATTTGCCAATATGCCAGTTTCACTCTTAACTGAAGTACCTGGATAAATTCTACATTTAAGAAGGTCAGGCGGAAGGAAAATCAGTGCAAAAATTACCAAGCACCAGGAAGGCCCTAATGTAACAAGGAATATTTTTCAAGTCGACCTGTCCTGCAAACGCAACTATTTTTAGCGGTCAGCGGAGCGGTACAGAATGCTTTCTTCAGAAGATGTAATGTAATTTCGTGCGAAAATTTTTGTATTGAAGATCCTACCCCCCCAGCCCCCTTCCCTTCTTTTAATAAAGGGAAGGGGGAGCAAATTGTGCAGCTTTGCTGAGTTTTCGCCTTATATGTCAATAAATTTTTTTTTCGAAATCTTTGTGCTCTCTGCGGTTAATTTTGGTTGAGGCTATGCTGCCTTAGATTTGGATTTAAACAAATGTCGGCGGGATAGCAATTTAAGGAATGTTTAAAACAAACACAGAGGAAATTGAGAAGTGTAAACCGTTGAAACGGTTTCCTATTTCGTCCTTACAGGACGATCCATGTTTTTTGTGTTTTTGTTTTACCCACCGATGACGCGGTGGGCTACAAACATTTCGTCCCTACGGGACTTTAACGTGGGATACTGAAACATGCAAGAATCTGTGTATTAAGGAAAATCGATTCCGTTCTTAGTCATTATTTTTATTGGCTCTATCGAGCCAACGCGACTCTGGAGAGTCGCGCTACAGGTTGCAAAAATTTTTGTGCTGTGTGAGGAAGTAAAACCGTTTAATTGTTGATTTATTGAATGGTTGAATGAACATCGGGCCGACATTCCTAATTCCTATTGGTAGTAAATAGGGCCATAATAAGAAATATGCAACATAGTTGGAAAGCTTTCCAACATAAGCCTTCCCCCTCTCCCAGACTTTTATTCTGGGAGAGGGGGATTGAGGGGGGGAGGGCAAACCTTCTCTGCCCGTCCCCGAAGATCGGGATTTCCGCTTCGCTCCAACCGGTTGCGCCTGCCAGACGGGTGCTATCTGTGGTTTTTAAAGGTTGCAGCTTTGCCGCCTCAGAAGATCATCATCTTCCATATTTTAGAATACTTCCTTCAAAACTTATAATCCCGCTTAGCGGGATGCGAAAATTCTTGTGCTGCATTCTTACTAAGCTTTCCCAAAAGTTAAAGTAGATGAACATTTAGAAATCAAATTTTACAAAGCAAAGATTTAAACTCCCCCTTCCCTTTTTTTAAAGGGAAGGGGGCCGGGGGGATGGGTTTTAAAACAAAAGCTCGCCATAAATGCTTCGCCCGTAAAAAGTCGCGGACTGAAGCACGATTTACATTGCTCTTTCGAATGGTCTGCCAATGTAAGGGATTCTCAGAATGACATGCCGGCACGGTTCCTCACCGCCTGGGCATAACTTGCCCTTTCACGAAATAATTCGTAATTCGTAATTTTTAATTTTTAATTTAAAAAATTCCCTGTGCTCTCTGTGGTTGTTTAAATCCCCAAGGAAGTTTTTTGGTTGCGGCTTTGCTGCCTTAGATCTTTTAAAGGAAGTATTCTAAAAATATGAATCTTTCCCTGGGGCAGTGTGTCAGGATATGTTCCTTTATCTGTAGATCGATGCCTTTTGAAAAACCGGTTTAAAAAAGACTTGAAATGAGCAGCTCTCTTTATTAGGTTTGGAAAGAATAAATATGGTGTAATGTAGAATGAAACAATCTGCCATGAATTCATCTAATAAAGAAAAAAATTGAAATGAACTGTTTCGATTACGAGAATAAAGCAAAATTACTGTAAATTGATCCGGAAAAAAATGAATCTATTTTATTTTAAACAATTTGAAAAAAACAAATTCAATGCTGATCGCTTTTTGCAGAGCGGCGCATCTAAACATAGAGCCAAAGAAGATGGGTTCCTGTCAGGTAAAAGCGTTTAATTGACGCTGCACATCCTTTGCCTTTGTGGTAAAGGAGTGTGCCTCAGGATGTTTACAGGGAAACTATGGTTTCCCTTTCTTTTTCTAAAGCCAGAAACTTAATGAAAGGAGTAACTTTGAGTTACGTTTACTTAACAAAAGAGGGTCTTGATAAATTAAAAAAGGAGTTGCACGAACTAAAATACAAAATTCGTCCGCAGATCTCGCAAAAAGTAGCCACGGCTCGCGAACATGGCGATTTAAAAGAGAATGCGGAATATCATGCCGCCCGCGAAGAATTGGCCATGGTCGAAAGCCGGGTAAAAGAATTAGAAAGTAAAATTTCCCGGGCCCAGGTGATCAGCGAAGATGAAGTGGGGACAGACACCGTTTCCATCCTGAACACGGTTAAGTTGCTGGACCTTAAGAAAAATCGGGAAATAACCTACACCCTGGTTTCCGCTGAAGAGGCCGATTTTAGAAAAAATAAAATTTCAGTTGTGTCACCGGTGGGCAAGGCCTTGCTGGGGAAAAAGGTCGGCGATGAAGTTGAAATTCAGGTGCCGGCCGGAACGTTAAAATATAAAATCCTTTCCATTAGTATTTAATTGGCCATGCAACCTTCGGGTTGATTTTACGTCTTAAAAAGGTAAAGATTAACCTGGAGGTTTTAATGCAAGAATCAATGAACACACAAGGAACCCCCCCAAAGAGGCTGTATCGTTCGCGGCTGAACCGAATGATTGGCGGAGTCTGCGGTGGATTAGCCGAATATGCCAAAGTCGATCCGGTTATTTTCCGAATTCTTTTTGTGGTCCTGGGTTTAATGGGCGGCCTGGGGATTGGCCTGTATTTAGTGGGGTTGATCATTATTCCGGAAAATCCGAATCAGCCGCGGTTAGTCAAAAAGCGAAGTGATAAAGACCATTCTATTTTTTGGGGATCACTGCTCATCATTATCGGCCTTGTTCTCCTGATGTACCAGATGAATTTTATCCCCCCCATACATATCTGGGCTTTGCCCTGGACTATGGTGTGGGCGTTGCTTTTGATCGGGCTTGGCGTGTTTTTGACCTTGAAAAGCAGTGAACAAAAACCGGGGCCAACGGCCCAGGCGGAGGAGTTTTATCAGGCCCCTGAGTCCGAAAAGGGCTCTTTTAATGAGGCGAAGACAAAAACGCTTTTCCGGTCCAGGAAAGATCGCATGATCGCCGGCGTTTGCGGAGGGCTGGCAGAATATTTTGACATGGATCCCACCATTGTACGACTGCTGTACGTGCTTCTGACTTTCTTTTCTAAGGGCCTGGGAATTTTGGCTTACATTATTTTGATTTTTGCCGTGCCAGAAGAAAAAGAAGATGAGGTGTAATATGAATCAACAGCGTTTTGTGGGACTGTTGCTCGTCCTGGCCGGAGGACTGCTGTTAGTCCACCAGATAGGATGGCTGGAGATCAGCGGGAAAAATTTTATTGGCGTTCTGTCCATTTTAATCGGATTTTCATTTTTACGAAAGGCTTTTCAACGCCCGGATCGTCGCGGTGTTCTGGGAGGAACATTTTTTACAGTGTTTGGCCTGTTTTTGCTCATTGGAGTCGTGCCGAACGCTCCGTTCCCCAGAGCCTTGCTGCTGGCCAGCATCTTCATTGCTCTGGCCGTTGCCAATCTGGTTAATTTTTGGGCCACACACTGGCGTCGAAACATGAATCTTTTCATGTTCTTCTTTTTTGGGGCCATTGGTACTTCCATATTGCTGGTTTACTATGATATCCTTGATGTCTGGCAATTTGAAGAAGTGGTTTCTACCTACTGGCCGGTGGTCCTTATTGTGCTGGGATTCATGATTCTGATCGACAGCCTTGTGCAAAAGAAGGAGCGACTGGAACAAGAGGAACCTAAAGATATCGTTCCTCATAACGATGAAGAAGCTTAAGTCTTCCTCCTGTGTAAGCTCAATTCGATTTTGACTATTGCGCTTTTTTTCATATTTTCCTCAAAATTAAACATGATTGAGGAAAAGATTTCATGCCAAAACTAAAGGGTACGGTTCAGTTGCCTGGTGATAAGTCGATCTCTCATCGGGCTGCTTTGTTTTCTGCCTTAAAAACAGGTACTACTTATTTTGAAAATTTCAATTTTAATCGGGATTGCCAGGCGACTCTGGCCTGTTTAGAGGCATTGGGCGTTGAAATTTCCAGTTACAACCAACAAAAGGTTAAAATTACAGGAAAAACTTTGCACCATTGGCGCAAACCCGCTCATGACCTCAATGCCCTCAACTCAGGTACTACCGCCCGCTTGCTCAGCGCTTTGCTGGCTAATCTTCCGCTTTCAACGCGATTGATTGGCGATGCTTCCTTATCCAGAAGGCCCATGAAACGCATTATCGAACCCTTGAAACAAATGGGCGCCAATATCCGCTCCAATGATGGTTTTTTACCTTTAACATTCATTCCAGTTCCGCAGCTACAGGGCATTGAGTACACCTTGCCTGTGGCCAGCGCGCAGGTTAAATCGGCCGTACTGCTGGCGGGCTTGTTTGCCGAAGGACGAACCAGAGTCATCGAAACCCTTCCCTCGCGTGACCACACAGAACGGTTGTTAAAGTTGCCCATCGAGACGGATGCGCAGGGCAGAAAGATCATTTCCAGTGAGAAGGGCTGGCCCATACCCGACCTTTCCATGCGCATTCCCGGGGATTTTTCTTCGGCTGCCTTTTTTATTACCGGCGCCTTGTTGTTGAAAGATTCTGAGCTGGTGATTCAAAATGTCTCCTTAAATCCCACACGGATTGGTTTTCTTGAAGTTCTAAAACGAATGGGCGCCAGGCTGGAAGTCGTTCAGAAGCAAGAGGAGCCGGAACCGGCCGGCGACATTGTGGCACGCCCGCAATCCTTGCACAATCTTGAAATCCCCCGCCAGCTAATCCCCAACATTATTGATGAAATCCCCATTTTAAGCATTTTAGCAGCCCGTTCCCAGGGCACTTTTATTTTGCATCATGCTGCTGAACTGCGCTTTAAAGAATCGGATCGTATTAAAGCCATTGTTCAGAATCTGCGGGCCATTGGCGTGGATGTTGAGGAATTTGAAGACGGCTTCCAGCTTATTGGACCGCAGCCCTTTAAAGGCGGAAAAATTACCACCTTTGGCGACCACCGCATTGCCATGTCGTTTACGATTGCCAGTCTGCTGAGCGAGAAGCCTATTGAAGTGGATGATCCGGATTGTGTGGCAGTATCATTTCCCTCTTTTTATGAAATTCTGAAAAATGTGGTAAAAGGGTAGGAAATCGTGCTAAAATTTGCTATCATTGGTTACCCTCTGGGACATTCGTTTTCGCCGCTGATTCACAATCGCGCTTTCCAGGATCTGCAGATCGCTGCCCGTTATGATAGAATTGAAATGGAGCCAAATGCGTTTGCGGAACAGATTAAAAGCGGGAAACTCAGTGAACTGGCTGGTTTCAATGTGACCATCCCCTTTAAAGAACGCATCATCCCATTCTTGACTCATCTGTCCGGCGAGAGCGAAATCATTGGCGCCGTTAATACCGTGAAAAAAACAGGCGACCAGTGGCATGGATTTAACACAGACTGGCAGGGCTTTTTGAAACCGCTTGAAAAAGGGCTCTCTGAATTTAAATCTGCATTGTTATTGGGAGCCGGCGGAGCGGCCCGCGGAGTATTTTACGCTTTGCTCCAACTGCCGAAATTGCAGCGCTTGGTTGTTGTCAACCGTACTCCAGCAAGAGCAAAAGCGCTGGTCGAGCACTTTCAAAAGTTAATTTTCACAAATGTTTCCATCCTGAATTTTGAAGATTTAGCCCAGAGCCCACAATCTTTTGATCTAATCGTTAATACAACCCCGGTTGGCATGAAAGGCAATGAACAGAGCACGATCATCGATCTGGAAAGCCTGGTCCATCCTGGCACCTTTGTTTACGATTTAGTGTACAATCCATTGAAAACGGGGTTGTTGCAAAGAGCGGAACAGATGGGGTTAAGGACTTTAAATGGCCTGCCCATGTTGATCTACCAGGCGGAGGCTGCTTTTAAAATATGGACCGGTCAGTACTTTCCTGAGAAAACCAGAAAGTACTTGTTTCGGGAATTACCGGCTATGATTAAGTGACAGGAGGGGAAGAGCCTTAACTCCCTGGCCTTATTACACGCAATGCGGGCGAGTGGGAATTCGGTCTATCTGTGTAAGTTTCGAGCTGAAGCTCGAGTTACGTTGCGCCTGAGAATTGTCTGTAGGTGTAAGGGATTCTTCCTCCCGCTGAAGCGGGATCAGAATGACATGCGGCACAAGCCTTCACTGCCTGAGGAAACTTGCCCCTTCGCAAATTAATTCGTAATTCGTAATTTTTAATTTTTAATTAAAATTAATTCTTACTGCCCTTTGCGGTTTTTTAAAGTTTGCGGCTATGCTGCCTTAGGAAACCTGTGCTGACATTTATTTGATGAAAAAGCAAGGATTAGCTACATTTCTGGCATGAATGGTTACGAATTTAAACAGAGCAGGCGTCTGGCCCTGAAGATTATTTCGGTTGCTATTGTGGGATTGGTTGCCACACTCATTTCCCGCTTCACTAAATTTTTGGAGCCCAGAAAGCGGAAGAAACAAATCTCCAGTACTGCTCTAAGGAAAGACGTAACGGTGGATGCGGATGTTTTTATTGTTAAGCAGGAAGAGGGGCGCTTGGAGGTTTTTTCCCGCACCTGTCCGCATTTAGGCTGTAAAATCAAATACGAACAACATGGGGAACGATTTGTCTGTCCCTGCCACGGCAGTCAGTTTACCCTGCAGGGGCGCTATGTAAGGGGGCCAGCTAAAAAAGATTTAACCCAATTGCCGTTTCAGATTAAAGAGAAACAGCTCATCATCAGCTTGTAGGAGATCATGAATTACGAACAACTTTTTCGTAGCCGCTACTGGCTGCCCAAATTGGGAGAGATTACCTTAAGCAGTTTGTTGATTGCCTTGATCAGTGGCATATTGCTCATACCTGGCTTCCAGTCTATGTCCCAACCTTTTAAAAGTGTCAGCAGCATTGTAAACAGTGGTGTGTTCGGTCATTTCCTGCACAGTTGTCATGCCTATGCCGGTGATTTATTTTTACTCACCCTCCTTTTGCACGCTGTGGAATACCTGCTTAAGCGCGCCTTTTTAACCTATCACAGGAAGAGCTGGTTGTGGCTGGTGCTGTTACTGGTTGTGGGATTGCTGGTCGTTTTCAGCGGATTCTTAAGTTTAGGTAATTTGGAAAGCCAGGATGCCAGCAATATTTTTCTTCACATCCTAAACGGGTTTGGAGAAGTGGGCCAGGCCATATGGCGCTTTTTGCTTTTGAGCGCGCAACAGCATTCGGTCAGTACTATTTTATTGCACCATGCCTCCACATTTTCGCTTTTAGCGCTTGTTCTCACTTACATCCATCTGCAACGTTTGAAGGCAGACAGCTACGCTTTTTACTACACATTAATCTTAATTGCCCTAATGGCGGTTCTGTTTCCTGCGGGGATTGGCAGTCATCCCCAGGCAGAATTAGCGGTCGTAAAAGGTCCGTGGTATTTTAGAGGATTGCAGGAGATGCTGGCCTGGCTGCCTGCATGGCTGGCAGGAGTGGTTTTCCCATTGAGTCTGTTAGGGCTGCTGGCCGCCCTGCCTGTGTGGCCCCACAAACAACGCTGGTTGCTGCTTGGATTGCTCGTTTTATTTTGTTTTTATTTAGTGGAAACCGTGATTGCTACGTTTTTTAGGGGAGCAGGATGGCAATTAAACGTCTGATCAAATTTAATCTGCCTTTGATCCTGGCCAGCACATTTTTGAGTTTGCTGATTATTGTCGCCATCCTGGACTGGTCCCGCCCATTTAACTCGCGGCCATTAGCCGATCAATGCCTAACCTGTCATGCTGATGTCCGGGATATGAGTGCAGCGCATCCCAATCAGGTGTTGGGCTGTGCCAGTTGTCATCTGGGAAATCCTCTTGTAGCCGATGAAAAAATAGCCCATCAGGGAATGGTTAAAAATCCTTCCAATTTACATTGGATCAACAAAACCTGCGGGCAGAGCGGTTGTCATCCGCAATGGGCCAAGCGCGTTAAACGTTCGATCATGACGACCAATGCCGGCCTGGCGGCAGCGACCCTTTTCCAGTGGCAGGAAAAAACAACGCCGGATGATTCGACCCTTGAAATTAGCGCCCTGCCCGACACCTCGCTGGCCACTTCGCACTTGAGAAAGATGTGTGCCGGTTGTCATGTCAATAAACCGACCGGAGATTTACCCGGCGAATTCGGACAACGCGGCGGGGGCTGCAATGATTGTCATCTGGTGCAAAACGATTCCACGCAGCATCCTGTTTTAAGTACGCAAATGGAGATTGCCGTCTGCGAAAAATGCCACAACCGGTCCGACAGAACGGCATTGACCTATCAGGGCAAGTTTGAATCGGAAGGTTACGGCACTCCCTTTCAACGGGGCGGCTTATCAGATCAGACCCTTTCCGGAAATCGCTATTATTACCATATTACCCCCGATGTCCATTTTGAGGCCGGAATGGTCTGCATCGATTGCCATCCGGCAGAAGATGTCATGGGCGATGGAAAACGCCATTCGCACCTTGAATATCAGGTTCACATCCGTTGTGAAACCTGCCATCAGGCCCAAATGGCCAGACCGCAGGCCGATCATGAAGTCTGGAAAATGATCCGGAGTAATCAGCATTTATTGGTCCCGTCCGATTCTTTGCTGGTCAGGGTAAACAGCAATGTCTTTTTAAGTAATGTAATCCAGAAAGAAAATAAAATCTGGTTGATTCGTAAACGCGATGGCAAAATGATTCCTGTACCTCAAAACGGCCAGAAGGATGACTGCAATTTATCCGGCCACAATCGTTTAACCTGTCAGGGCTGCCACTCTGCCTACACTCCCCAGTGTTACGGCTGCCACGATGTGTACGATCCGCGTCAGAAGCAATTGGACAAAGTTTCGCTTAAAGAGACTAAAGGCCGCTGGCAGGAAGGGCGTTCCTACCTGCGTTTTGAAGAGCCTACACTGGGCCTCGATCAAAGTGGGCGCATTATGCCTTTTGCTCCGGGTTGTCAGGTCTATTTAACCGTGCTTAATGAGAAAGGAGGGGTGGAAAAACAAGCGCAATATTTAACCATGGCGCCGTTTGATCCTCATTCTACACGCTTAAAGACTCCTTCTTGTGAACATTGCCATTTTTCAGGGAAACGATTGGGCCTGGGCCAGGGAAGCATGACGGTGCAACGAGGGCAGATTAAGATGGAGAATCTTTACGATGCCGCCCGGGCCGGCCTGGGAAAATATGCATTGGAACAAATGGTCCGATCCGATGGCCAGCCCGTACAAACCATGTCGCGCCTGAAAGCCAGGCCGTTTAATCTTGCGGAAATGAAAAAAATTGTGGGCGTCAGTTTTTGCCTCACCTGTCATGACCAGGCGCACGATGCGATCTTTAAAAACTTCGGAATCAGTTTGCAACGCTTTAAAAAGGATGAAACCCTGCCCTGTAAACGTTCTATTGGGGAGCGGGAATGAAGGTAGCTGGTATCTTTCTGATCATCGTGCTGGTTTTTCAACAGACATCGGCTGCTGAAAACACCTGCCAGAGTTGCCACCAGCAGGCGCAGAGCAATTGTAATTTAACCTGCCAGGATTGTCATCTGTCACCAAAGGCCCATTTCAGGCCAGCGGTAAAAGATCACCCAGCGATTATTAAAAACCCTTCCATAGAGGCGTGGTGGCAGGAAAAATGCCTGACCTGCCATGAGGTACAAATCCATTCGTTTAAGAACAGCCTGCATTACAGCTCTGCAGGCATCATCGATCAAACGCGCTTTTTGTTTGGTAAGAATAGGGCTTTACTGCAAACTGGCCCAGAGACCTGGAAAGAGCTAAGAGCGGTACGCTCCTTTACCAAACCAGATGCCAGGAGTGTGGTTGACCATTTGTTGGCTTCAAAATGTATGGCCTGCCATTTCGAGGCCGATCAGCGTCGTGACGTACCCGGTCGCAAGCATGCAGCCGGCTGTGCCGCCTGCCATGTTGCATTGGATCAACAAACTGGCAAAGCGCTGCACGGCCACCGCTTTCAGAAAAGCGTGGAAGACCAGGTGTGTTTAACCTGCCACAGCGGAAATCGTGTGGGAGCAGATTATTACGGCTACTTTGAACGCGATTACCACCGGCAATACGCCGAGCCCTTTGGCACTCAACCTCAATTTGGCACTTACCAACACCATTTGCGGAGCGATGTGCACCAGCAGGCCGGTTTACACTGCACCGACTGCCATCGGGAGCATGTACCGCACAAAAAAGCTTTACAATATGAAGGTCAAATGCCGCAGGTTCGCTGTCAGGATTGCCATGGGGGATTCGCCGGACAGGGGGCTTCAGAAAATGAAAAGCGTAAACCTACCGTTTCAGCAAATGTCAGGCGCCTGGCCAAGCCGTTTGACCGGCAGGTCATTGCGCATCGGGACTTTCATCGAAATGTGCGCTGTTCGGCCTGCCATGCCCAATGGTCTTTCCAGGACTACGGGCTGCATCTGTTTTTAGATCAGAGTAGGGATTATGAGTTGTGGGAAGATTACCTCTGGCAGGGAGATGGCGAACTGCTGCAATTTTTGCAACAGGCTTTACGTCTGCCGAAAATGCGCCGGCCCAAAGCCGTTTCCCTGAATAAGCTCTCGGGGCAAAAAATGGCCGGCCTGTGGTTTATGGCCTGGACCTTCCGACGCTGGGAGGTGCCTGTTTTAGGGCGCGATACCAGGGGGAAAGTAAGCATCATCCGGCCGCTCTACCAATACAGAATAACCTTGGTGGATTCTTTAAATCAAGTTTGGCTCGATTCCCAAATACCCCGACGGCAGGATGGGAAGATAGGCTGGAACTGGGATGCCTACGTGCCCCATACCATTGGTCAAAAGGGAAGGGATTGCCTGAGCTGTCATCTCAATCCCAAGGCAGTGGGGCAGGGCATTAAAAATAATTCGGAAGAAGAGAACGCCCAGCCCATTACCCAACCAACAGAATTGATTTTGCCCCATAGCTGCTTACTCAATGACCTTGAACAAAAGCGCTTATTACACAAAAGCCCGCTTTACAAAACCTGGCGTGCGCGACAGTTATGGCAAAATGGAATTTTTAAACTGTTAAATGAACAATAGCCTCCGGTAAGTTTTGCTAAAACAAGAGGGATTGATTCGACTTAACCACTCTAAAAAAAAATTTCTATTTACAATGCTTTTCTTAAAAGATCTATCCTGCCACAGCGGGATGCGAAAATTTTTATGCCGTTTGAGGAATTAAAACTGTTGGATGATTAAATGGTTTAATTATTGAATGGCCCGTCCTTCGGCCGGATAAACCTGTCCGGCTGGATAGCCGTCCAGACGGGCCTGTCCCCGAAGATCGGGATTTTCGCTTAGCTTCATGCGCCTGCGCCTTGTTCGTTCTCACTCCTGGTCCCTCCTCCCCGAAAATTGGGGCAAGGGGAAGATTGTGCCTGCCAGGGGAGGTCTCGAGCTGAAGCTCGAGTTACGTTGCGCCTGTGAATTCTCTGTAGGTGTAAGGAATTATTCCTCCCCCCGATAAATCGGGAGATTCAGAATGACATGCCGGCACGTGCTCTCACCGCCCGGGCAGCATTTGACTTAACACAAAATAATTCGTAATTCGTAATTTTTAATTTTTAATTAAAATTGCTCTTTGCTATTTTTTATAGGTTGTGGCTTTGTCACCTTAGATTCTGAAACATTACGCCTCTGCGCTCCTGTTGAATTTTTGGCGCCTACTTTGGTGAATGATCGATTTTAGCCATCCTGTTCTGTAAGCAAATCCTCAACAAAAAATTAAAAGGCGCCACGTGAAGTGGCGCCCCTTTGACTTAGAAGACCATGACCTCTTCTTTTTCTGTTTTGGCAAAAATGCCCATTGGATTGTTGCCCAGCAGGTAGGGGTCTTCTACGTACAACGCCAGACGGAAATCCTGTTTTAAATGAGGATTAACGATCTGCCGTGGCATGCCAATCGGCTGAACCATATTGGGCAGCTCCTGAATGTCCAGTTCAAATAAGCCTTTGTCTGTAGCCAGGATCGTCCGCGTGTGGTTAAAGCTAACGGATTTAATGTGTTTTACTTCATCGCTGACCGGATGTACGTTGCGCATATCGCCCCAGATATCGAACTGGTAGATCAAGTTGCCGATGGTAGCCAGGAAGGTCTCTTCGGAATTGGGTACCTTACTGAGTAAATCGATCCGGCCCAGTCTGTTAATGTCCTCCATCAGAGTAACTTCAATGGTGACATCGTCTTTTTCTAATAGGGTTGGCGTAAGGTGACCCTGGACCACTTTATTGTCCGGAGTCAAACCGATCGTCCGGTCGCCTAAAATAATCAGATTGTGGATTTTAATTTTCTCTTCTCTTAGGTGCACATTGTTTAAGATGTTGTACTTCTCGTTGTCCAGCGAAACAATGCAGTTCCAGTCTTCTTTGTTCGAAACCGTTTCCAGGTAGCGGCGGGCCCGAACGCCATTACGTAGCGTCGTGCTGATTCCTTTAAGCAAGCGGAACAGGTTTTTGTCTTTGCACATCTCGCGTACTCTCTTTTCGTCGCCACGCGTTCTCAAATGTAAAAGATTAGGGCCAATCCATTCAATAGAATGGAAATAAACGTCTGCATCTTTTTCCAGTCCTTCAATGACATTTATTTCTCCCAATACCGGAGCTGTAAACAGAGTCTGACAGATGAATTTCTTGTTCTTGTAGAAAAGAGCTACGCCTCGTGCCGTTTCGTCAATAATTTGCGGATCCAATTCTGTTGGAATGATGGTGGTTTGTAAGTAAACCTGCTGTTTGTTTTGAAGACTCTTCATGGATCTTCTCCCTGTTTTTAGTTACACTGAAATTTTTGTTTTAAATGAATTCTTAAAAACTAAATGATTAATGCTTCCAGCGTAAACGAAATTAAGGAGAAGAAATCCTTACGATTAAAAAAACAGACGGTTGGATTGAGTTTTGAGCGGCTCAGGAAGGCTTTTCGTATCTTTGGGCTCCCCCCTTTCTTGAGCATCGTACATCTCATGTTAATATCATTTATTTTTGATTCTTATTTTTTCCGGATGTTACAAAAAAGAATTGCGTAAGTGCGAATTTTTAATTTCCAAAATGTTAAACGATGAAAATTATTGGAATCTGTAGAATATTCTGCACCTTGTTGATTAATATTCTTCAGTCAATTTAATCCGCACGTGTGTAAGCATTTTTTGCATCAATGTAATGCCTTAAAAAACAAGAAAATAGCGATGACTTAAAATAGTTGGCACAAAATTCGCCAATAAGGAGACAACCAACGAGGAGAACATAATATGAGTGATAAGAAAATTTTGTGGATTACACTGGTCCTGCTGGCCGGTGTGGGTAGTATTGTGTTTTTCCCATTTCTTTTTGAGGGAAATTCTACCTGCTTGTTCCATTATTTAATCCATAAGGATCAAGGTGTGCATCCGGGAGCCGGAGGCGAGATTGTACGCTACTATGTAAGCCATTTCGGTTATTTCTGGTGGGGGAGCCTGTTTTTAGCTTCCCTGGCCATCTACCATTTAGTGAAAGCAAAAAAGAAAAAGATCAATTAAAAGAGGGGAACAACATGCGAGGAATATGGATTCTATTACTCATTTCAAGTTTAAGTTTTGCCCAGACAGAGCAGCTTCATTCATTAATAGAAAGAGCGTTACGGGTCAATCCGGCCATTCAGGCTAAAATAGAGCAGGTCAAAGCCAGTGAGCAGCTCATCGAACCCAGTGGAACTTTACCGGACCCGTCCCTTAGTTTTGGGGTAATGAATTTGCCTGTTAACAGTTTTGTCTTCGATCAGGAACCCATGACCGGTAAGCAACTGGCTTTCACTCAGGCCATCCCGTTCCCGGGTAAACTGGGATTGCAAAAAACCATTGCCCGGTTGCAGGCCGATAAATCCATTGAAATGCAGAAAGAAACCGAATTGCGAGTCATCCTTTCAGTAAAAAACATCTATTTTAAGATTTTTGATCTGGACCGGACCATCGAGGTAACGGAGAAAAATCAGACCATACTTAAAAATTTCATTGATATTGCCCAAACGCGCTATGCTGTTGGCAAAGGAATTCAACAGGATGTTTTGAAGGCTCAGGTAGAATATGCGCGTTTTTTTGATCAATTAATCTCCCTCAAAGAAAAAAGAGATCATCTCAACGCTCAACTTAATGCGCTGCTTAATCAAAAGGCCAGTATGCCCCTGGAGAAAACGGCCATCTGGTCATTTAAGCCAGTACCTTTGACTGAAGATTCTTTGGAACAGCAACTTCTGCAAAACAATCCCATTTTGTTAGCCTGGCAAAAGAGTCTGGCCCAGTCAGATGTAAAGATTCGCCTGGCCAAAAAGAATTACCTGCCTGATTTTAAGGTGACGGTGAGTTACACGCAAAGAGATGTTCTTCAGTCGGGAATGGGGGGAATCGACTATTTTTCGGCTCTGGTTGGAGTCAAAGTTCCGCTTTATTTCTGGAAAAAACAGAGGAAAGAACTGTCCGCTCGTCGTTACCAGAAGGAGCAAACGGTAAGCCAGCTTCTGGACGTAAAAAATCAATTGCTTTCTGCTCTGCAGGATGCCTATCAGCGGCAGGAAAAAAAAGCGGAATTAATCCGGCTGTATCAGAATACCATCATCCCACAGGCCAGTCAGGCTTTTAATTCAGCCATGGCCAGTTACCAGAACGATCAGGTTGATTTCTTAACCTTATTAAATAACCTGATGGTCCTGTTTAATTACGAAAGACAATATTACCGGTTGCTGAGCGAATATTATCAGCAATGGGCGCAAATCGAATACTTAACCGCAAATCAAATCATAAAATAGAAGGAGTGAACAATGAAGTCACGCATTCTGATTACGCTATTTGGACTTTTACTCATTTTTTCAATCGCAACAGTAGTTATTAGCAGTTGCAGCGCTGAAAAAGAGAAAACCGATCAAACACAGAAGGTGCAATTGTACACCTGCCCCATGCATCCAGAAGTGATTACCGAAGAGCCCGGGCAGTGTCCTAAATGCGGCATGGACCTGGTACCGGTTAAAAACAGTGCTACGCAGGAAATGCATGAAGAAGAAGATCATTCAGGACATGCACACAATCAAGACCAGCAAAGTGAAGGTCAGGAAACCCAGCTGTGGACCTGTGGCATGCATCCGGAAGTCATTTTAGAAGAACCGGGTCAATGTCCCAAATGCGGGATGAATCTGGTCCCCTTAAAAACAGAGACTTCAAAAAAGACCGGTCAAAAAGGGGAAAAGCCCAAAAAAGGCAAAATTTTGTACTGGCGGGCGCCCATGGACCCAACGGAAATTTACGACCATCCCGGTAAATCTAAAATGGGCATGGACCTCATACCTGTTTATGAAGGGGAAGCAGAACTGGGCGCCGGTGGAACGATTACCATTGATCCGGCAACAGTGCAAAATATGGGAGTTCGCACCCAACCCGTGGTTCGAAAAGATTTCTATCATGTGGTGCGCACCGTTGGCTACATCGGTTACGATGAGACCAGAGAGTTTACCATCAACAATAAAATTTCCGGTTGGGTTGAAAAACTGTACGTCGATTACACCGGCAAACTGGTCAAAAAAGGCCAGCCCTTGCTGGAAATTTACTCACCGGAATTAGTCACTACGCAAGAAGAGTATGTGCAGGCTCTGAAAAACCTGCAGGCCGTGAAACAATCTGAAATAAAAGAGATTCGGCAGAGCGCAGAAGAACTGTTAAAATCTTCAGTCAAACGGTTGCAGTACTGGGACATATCACAACAGGTTATTGATCGCTTGAATCAAACGGGCCAGGTATCCAGGACGGTTACTTTGTACACGCCTTTTAACGGCTTTGTCATCCACAAAAACGTGGTTGAGGGTTCACACATTAAGGCCGGACAGGATCTGTTCCGCATTGCTGATATTTCTGTGGTGTGGATTGAGGCCAGTGTTTACGACAGCGATCTGCCCTGGATTAAGACCGGCGCCACGGCCCGCATTGAACTCAGTTATCTGCCGGGTAAAACTTTTGAAGGAAAGATCACCTACATTTATCCCTACCTGGACAAAAAGGCCAGGGATGTGAAAGTACGTATGGAATTCCCTAATCCTTCTTATGAATTGAAACCCGGGATGTACGCCAATGTAGTAGTACATACCGACCCTATCAAAGATGCGCTGGTTATACCAACAGAGGCAGTGATCCGCTCCGGAAAACGCAATGTGGTTTTTGTGGCCAGAGGCGCCGGACGATTTGAGCCGCGACAGGTTAAAATTGGTGAAGAGAATGAAGAAGGTCAGGTACGCATCATCTCCGGTTTATTGGAAGGGGAAGAAGTGGTTACTTCTGCGCAGTTTATGCTGGACAGTGAAAGCCGTCTACAGGAAGCCATTCAGAAAATGCTGGCGGAGAAGAGGAAACAAAAGTGAAGATTAAAGATCAAAGATTAAAGATTAAAGAAGGTTAAAGGATAAAAGGTAGGTGTGAGAGTGAAAGTACTTAAAAAGAATGGACAGGAGCGCAAAGCGCACTGGGAACCAATCAATCCATTCACTCTTGCCTTTTTTACGCATAAACAAACACAGCAGAGGAGACTCCCGTGTTAGAAAAAATTATTGAAGCTTCGGTGAATAATCGGTTTCTAATTATTATTTTTACCGCATTCATCGTTTTTGCCGGGCTCTACACCATGTTTAATACCCCGGTAGATGCTATACCAGATTTGAGCGATGTACAGGTGATTGTTTTTACCGAGTATCCTGGGCAGGCGCCTCAGGTTGTAGAGGATCAGGTTACCTATCCCCTGACCAGCGCCATGCTTGCGGTGCCCTATGCCAAGGTAGTGCGCGGCTATTCCTTTTTTGGATTGTCGTTTGTGTACATCATTTTTGAGGATGGAACCGATTTGTACTGGGCGCGCTCGCGCGTATTGGAATATTTGAATTATGTCTCAAATCGGCTGCCTGAGGGCGTAACCCCGCAGTTGGGGCCCGATGCCACTGGCGTGGGCTGGGTGTATGAATACGTGCTGGATGGAGGCGACAAATACGATTTACAGCAGTTACGTTCCATTCAGGATTGGTACTTGCGCTACGAACTAACCAGCGTACCCGGCGTGGCTGAAGTGGCCAGTATTGGCGGCTATGTGAAGCAGTACCAGGTAGAAGTGGATCCCAATAAATTACTGGCCTACAATATCCCGTTAAACAAAGTAAAGATGGCCATCAAGCGCAGCAATAATGATGTGGGCGGTCGGCTTGTTGAAATGGGCGAAACCGAGTTCATGGTGCGCGGTTTGGGCTACATTAAATCCAAGGAAGATGTGGAGAATATTCCGGTTGGAGTGAATCAGAATGGAACGCCGATTTTGATCAAGAACATTGCCAATGTGACTATTGGACCGGAATTACGTCGCGGGTTGGCTGAATGGAATGGCCAGGGGGAAACCGTTGGTGGAATCATTGTTATGCGCTATGGCGAAAATGCGCTAAAAACAATCAAACTGGTGAAACAGAAACTAAAAGAGCTGGAAAAGGGATTGCCTGAAGGCGTCAAAATTAAAACAGCCTACGATCGAGCTTCATTGATTGAACGAGCCATTGATAATTTAAAAGACAAACTGCTGGAAGAGAGCATCGTGGTTGCTCTGGTAAGCATCATCTTTTTGTTGCACTTTCGAAGTGCGCTGGTGGCCATTCTTACGCTGCCCCTGGGTATTTTGATGGCTTTTATTGTCATGTACTATCAAGGGTTAAACGCAAATATTATGTCGTTAGGAGGTATTGCCATTGCCATTGGCGCTATGGTCGATGCGGCCATTGTCATGATTGAAAATGCTCATAAACATCTGGAGCGGGATGCAGGGAAGAAGAGCCACTGGCAAATCATAATCGATTCCTCTAAAGAGGTTGGACCGGCCCTCTTCTATTCATTGCTGATTATTACCCTTTCATTTTTACCGGTCTTTACCATGCAAGCTCAAGAGGGACGTTTATTTAAACCCCTGGCTTTCACCAAAACCTATGCTATGGCTGCTGCAGCCATATTATCCATAACCGTCGTGCCGGTATTTATGGGCTTTTTTATTCGAGGGCGAATTATGCCCGAAGAGAAAAATCCCATAAACCGTTTCCTGATAAGGATCTATCGTCCGGTTATTCATTTTGTTTTACGTTTTCGCTGGGCAACAATCATTGTGGCTGCTTTGATCCTATTGATTTCCATTCTTCCGGTGGAGAAAATCGGTTCTGAATTTATGCCCCCATTAAACGAAGGTGATTTATTGTACATGCCGACTACCGATCCGGGCATCAGTATTACCAAGGCTAAAGAGCTATTGCAACAAACGGACAAAATCATTAAAAGCTTTCCGGAAGTGCATCACGTTTTTGGTAAAATCGGCCGAGCCGAAACGGCTACCGATCCGGCGCCGCTTTCCATGATCGAGACAACCATTATGCTGAATCCCAGAGATCAGTGGCGACCGGGAATGACCATTGATAAGTTGGTACGCGAGCTGGACGCGGCTATTCAATTTCCGGGGCTAACCAATGCCTGGACCATGCCCATCAAAACCAGAATTGACATGCTTTCTACTGGTATTAAAACGCCGGTTGGCATTAAAGTGATGGGCCCAGACCTCCAGACTCTTTCAGATGTCGCTCAGGAAATTGCCACTGTATTAAAAGACGTCAAAGGCACTTTGAGTGTTTTCCCCGATAAAACGGTGGGGGGAAATTATTTCGATTTTAAGATTAAAAGAGCGGAAGCGGCCCGTTATGGCTTAACCGTTGGAGACGTTCAGGATGTTATTAAATCGGCGATAGGCGGAATGAATGTCACGCATACGGTGGAGGGGCTGGAGCGCTATCCGGTAAATGTGCGTTACAGTCGGGAACTGCGTGACAACCTGAGCAGCCTTAAGCGCGTCCTGGTGCCCACGCCAACCGGCGCTCAGGTTCCTCTCGAATATCTGACTGATATTGAAATTAAAAAGGGACCTCCTGTCATCAAGAGTGAAAATGCCCGTCGAACAGCCTGGCTTTATGTTGACATACGGGATATTGATGTGGGCACCTATGTTAAGAATGCCCAGAAAGTGGTCAACGAAAAAGTTAAGTTTCCCGAAGGCTACAGTATTGTCTGGTCCGGTCAATATGAATACATGCAGCGGGCTCAGCAACGTCTGCGGGTGGTGGTGCCGATTACCCTGGTCATCATTTTCCTGCTGCTCTACTTTAATTTTAAAAACATTCAGGAGAGTTTAATTGTGATGCTCTCGTTGCCCTTTTCTCTGGTCGGGGGAATCTGGTTATTGTATTTACTAAATTACAATTTTAGCGTGGCTGTAGGAGTGGGATTTATTGCTCTGGCAGGCGTTGCAGCAGAAACCGGTGTCGTCATGCTAATCTATCTGGATCATGCTTACAATGATATGAAATTCACGGGCAAAATGCGATCGATGAAGGATTTGTATGCCGCGATTATTGAAGGCGCGGTTGAACGTGTGCGTCCCAAAATGATGACTGTTACAGCTATTATGGCTGGTCTGCTGCCGATCATGTGGGGGCATGGAACAGGATCACAAGTCATGAAACGCATTGCTGCGCCTATGGTTGGGGGAATGGTTTCATCAACCGCTTTGACTCTGATTGTTATCCCAGCTATCTACTATCTGTGGAAGAGTAAAGAAGTTAAAAAACTGGCAGAGCAGTTTGAAAAAGATGAAGTCGATGAAGACAAAAAATAACAATATATTCATTTCCCTGAAAAAATTAGGAGTGTTAACATGAAAGAAGTAAAAGCCTTTATTCGCAGTACCAAGGCAGAAGCTGTGGTAGAAGCCCTTTCAGAATTGGGAGTGGCGGACATTACGCTGATCGATGTAATGGGAATTGGCAACCATCTCATCGATCCCGAACAGTCGCGCTATTCCATACAACTGGTAAAAAAGTTTTCTGAAGTGGCAAAAATTGAGACGGTGTGTAAAGCCGAAGATGTAGATAAAATTGTGGAAACCATCCGTCAGGCTGCTTACACCGGTATGCCTGGCGATGGTTTGATCTACGTCATGTCCGTGGAACAGGCCGTTAAAATCCGCACTGGAAAAGTAAATAAGGAGGCCCTCTGATCAAGGACGGTAGCCTGGCCCGACATTCCCGGTACGAGGGCTGGATGAGGAAAGCTCGAATAAAAATTGGTTATTTGGAGGTAAACGTCATGAGTTATTATATGAGTAAAACAGTCAAAGCAAATTTTGATGAAGTGTTAGATCGTGTTATCGCCTTATTGAAGGATGAAGGATTTGGTGTGTTGACCGACATCGATGTTAAAGCCACACTGAAGAAAAAGTTGGATGTGGATTTTAAGAATTACCGCATCCTTGGGGCCTGCAATCCGCCATTTGCCCATCAAGCTTTACTGGCTGAAGAGAAAATTGGAACTATGTTGCCCTGTAATGTTGTTGTGCAGGAAGTAGAACCGGGTCTGGTGGAGGTCGCCGCCATAGACCCGCTTGCTTCGATGCAGGCCGTGCAGAATAAGAAAGTAGCTGAGATTGCTCAAACAATCAAAGAGAAATTAAAGAAGGTCGTTAGCGCATTGTAAAGTAAAACAAAAAGGGAAGGCATGTTTATGGTTTTTGGGAAGTTGAGTATCTGGTTGGCGATGCTCGCAGCGCTTCTATCGGCCTATGCGTATTTCAGGGCTGACCTGCGGAATGGAGCTGAACTAAGAAAATGGCAGCATCTGGCGCGCATGGCTTTTTATCTGCAAGTAGCGCTGGTCAGCATTACGTCGCTCTATTTTTTCTTTTTAATCTTTACTCATCATTTTGAGGTCAGCTATATCTACCGTTACTCTTCACGGAGTCTTGGACCAGGGCTTTTGATATCTTCATTCTGGGCCGGGCAGGAAGGGTCTTTTCTGCTGTGGGCCTGGATGTTAGTCATTATGGTCCTTTTTGTAAGAAGGCGTCTTGGGAAGTTGGAAAATGCGACCATGCTTTATTTGAACTTGATCTCCATTGGATTTTTGATCATTCTGATTAAAGCCAGTCCGTTTGCGCTTTTGCCGCAAACCCCTGCAGATGGAGCCGGTTTAAATCCTCTGTTGCAAAATTTCTGGATGGTCATTCATCCTCCTGTACTCTTTTTAGGATATGCGGCAGCGGCTATTCCTTTTGCCCTATCTCTGGCGGCCTTGCAAGGCAACGATTACCGTAACTGGGTCAAGCTGGCTCTACCCTGGACTTTACTGACTTCGATTACCTTAGGCGCGGGCATTATTATTGGTGGCTTCTGGGCTTACGAAGTGCTGGGATGGGGCGGCTACTGGGGATGGGACCCGGTGGAAAATTCTTCATTGATCGCCTGGCTGGTGATTATTGCCCTGTTTCATGGCCAACTGATTACCAAAAAACATGGAGCCTTGCAAAAAACGAATTTGACTCTGGCCATTCTTTCATTCTTTTTGGTGCTCTACGCCACCTTTCTAACCCGCTCGGGAATTCTGGCCGATTTTTCGGTCCATTCCTTTGAAGATCTGGGACTGAGCGCTTATCTTATTCTGTTTATGGGCGGCGTGTTATTGCTGGGGTTTGGTCTGTTGTTCCAGCGAGCCAACACAATCCCCTATCAGGCATTACCTCCAAAGGGATTGAACAAAGAGACCGCCTTGTTGCTGGCCATGGTTCTGTTTCTGATCTCTGCCATCTTTACCTGGCTTGGCACGTCTTCGCCCCTGATTACAGCCCTGATGGGCCAGGCATCGCAAGTAGACGCTGATTTTTACAACAAAGTCAATTTACCCCTGGGCATTTTAATGGCGCTCATTTTAGGCATGGCTCCATTTGTCCATTGGGGCAGTACTAAAACGCCACAGTTTGTAAATAGATTGATCTTTGTCACTCTGGCTGGTCTGGCGATGCTGGCCATTTTGTTCTTAGCCAATATGAACCGTTGGCAATTTGTACTTTTTATGATTTTTGCAACCATGGCTCTGGTTGCCAACCTGCACATGTTGTTTACTCGGCTGCGCCATTCCGCTAAAAAAGAGGGTCTGGCAGCGCCTCTGTCTCATCTGGGGGTTGTCCTGGTTTTTATGGGCATCATACTTTCTGCTCAATATTCGGAGACCAGTAGAGTGGTCCTAACACAGAACGAACCCAGGCAAGTTTTTAATGCGCTCTTTAACTATACCGGTGATTTTCAGCAGGCTGATGGCAAAAACGGGGTGGTGATTCAGGTAAAAAATGAAAATGGGATCTATGAACTTCGACCGCGCATTTACATGAACAATTACATGAACAATATGATGCATGAACCAGCCATTCAACGGGGAGTAGTCAGTGATCTCTATCTTTCTCCTCTGCAGGTTTCAGAAGGAAATCAACATCAGGGCCACGAAGAACTCACCCTCGGAAAAGGAGAAACAAAAACCTGGCACAATTATGATCTGCAGTTTACAGGTTTTGAGATGTCCAGCCATGATGAAAGTCAGGCTATCCAGGTGTTTGCCAATATCATTCTTCAAAAAGGCGAGGAGAAAATTAAGCTTAAACCCGGCATTGTCGTTCGTGGCAAAAAAAGAGAGACGATCCCCTCTGTTCTGGAAGATCAGCATTTAGGGAAAACGGAGATTTTGTTGAATGGCATTAATGCCGATACCAGAACCATTGATTTAATGTTTCACAATGAAAAGAAAATGAGCGGGCAAACGCAAAGGGCACAGGTCTTAATGGAAATTAGCATCAAACGCTTTATGTCCGTTCTCTGGTTTGGCACAATATTATTAACGGCCGGAACCATTTTAGGTGGAATCAGACGATTTAAAGAAGGGAAGAGAGTATGAGTACACATAAAAAGTGCGCTCATTGTGGCGCACAAAATGATCCAATGGCAAAATATTGTCAGAATTGCGGGGCACAACTGCCTAAAGATAAAAGCCAGATCTGCCTGGCTTGCAAGACAAAAAATGAACCCACAGCCCGTTTCTGTAAACAGTGCGGGCAATCTTTACGACGGGTTAAGGCACGCCAGGGCCGGCGAACCCCCAAAAAGAATAACGTTCCCCTATTAGTCCTCGCTGGAATTCTGGGCTTCTTCATTCTGCTCATTTTTGTCAGAAGCCTGCAAACTCCGGCTGGACCAAATCAAATGGCACAACCTGCAGTAAGCGGTGATATTGCCGTGGAAGCCTCTGTCTCTCAGATCGCCAGTCTGTTCTGGTGTGCCTGTGGCAACTGCAACGATTCACTGGAAAAGTGTGCCTGTCCCACAGCACAGGAAGAGCGCAATTTCATCCGACGCCAGGTACAAAACCAATCGGATCAGCAAAAAATTATTCAGGAGGTTAAGAAAAAATATGGATTATTAAAAGCTGATTTCAAAGAGTTTAATTCAGCAAGTTAAATAAAGCTTAAGTGACATAATATGGAAAACTTAGTCGCTGCCCTGATCTTAGGGCTGGTTTTCATTATGGTAGCCAGAAGTCTGTTCAAGATGTTTAAAGGACTGGTCACAGCCAAGAAAAAGAACGCAGTGTCCGGTCCTCCTGGTTGTTCACACTGTTCCAAATCGTAACTCAGGATTAACAACAACGTAACTCTAACTTTAGCTTGAGCTGAGTGAGGTGGCCAATTAAAGCTAACTAAAACGCAACGTAATTCAAGCGTTAGCTTGAGCTCACTCGAGCTAAAGCAAAAAAAAGCAACAGGCCAACCATTACAGCCAGCCTGTTGCCTGTCCATTCGTTTACCCCTATTCTGGTTGGTAGGGCATCATGCCGTTGGGAATGAAATCGGTATCGACTCCTGGTTTTACAAAATGGCTGAATTCGGGATGTGGTCCGCCATCCAGATAAAAATGGCGGACGGCGATATGTTTCAACCATAAAACTTTTGAAGGGTGCAGTTTGCCATCAGAAACACGAACCATCTCGTGGTAATGTACAAAGCCCATTTTGGCTCTTTGTTTGGCAAGGGCCATGCTCCACTCCTCGAGTTCGGCTTTAACCATGTAAAGCAACGCCCCATCCGGTGCGCTGGAACTCCACCATTGCGCTTTACCAAAAGGTCCGCTGTTTATGTGTTTGGCGATTAAGGAGTTTTCTCCAGTCTGCTTCCAGTAATGGCCTGGAATATCCGTCGCCCCATTTGGGCCATCAGGAGCCCCGGCCAGATAATAATCGTCACCATCAATATTGACGATAATACCATGCGTAAAGCCCTGTAGTGTGTGCGCATTTTCTGCCTTTTGCGTACTAAGCGGCTGGGAATTGCTAAGCGATCCGCTGACATCGCTTCCCGTACCGAGATCGTTTTGCTGACATGAAAACAAAACAATGGCAAAGGCAGTGGCCAAAACCAGCGCCTTTAAAATAAATGTCCGTGACATAGTGTCCTCCTTTATAGAATTGTACGATTCCAAGGTACGGATTACTATTCACAAACCGGACACAAAACCATAATTTAGAGATTACGAAGCGGTAACAATTTAATAACGCCCTGATGATAAATGTAGATTATTCTACAAAACATTGTTGAATAGTCCACATATTCTTTGATGGAGTTCAAAAGGCATGAAAATATGAGGAGCTTGCCAGGGCCATTTCCATTTTAAAAAATGCTGACCATTTAATGAAAAATATGTTAGTTCTGACAGTTGCCGCGTACCGATAGTGACAGGCTTAAGGCTCTAATTCCTTGTAAATACACTCATTAGCCGAATTACAATATGCTTCTTTTTCCACCGTAACGGGGTAATTAAAAATAAAATCCGCACCTGGAACTTAATTTCTCAAGAAATTTCCAGTTTAACCGTGTCCCCAAATTGATCTGGCACAAAACGTGCAATAGTTAAATTGGCTTTGGTGAGCCAAAACCCGTTCCGGGCTGCAGCGCTCACCAAAAACCGGCATTGTGACTGGAGTCAGTGCAATGCCGTTGGCTGAACAAAATAAGCCTGTGGCTTCCGCCCCTTTGCTAATGGGGGAGCCACAGCAGTAAAACGCTTCAAGAAAGGAGCATACCATGATGGGATTTGGCTGGCTTTTTAGCCTCATTTTAATAGGACTGGGCATCTGGTTCGTTGTGCAGATTTCGCAAAAGCAGGACAATGCCCCGAACCAGAGTGATGAAGATCCGCTCACCATTCTAAAAAAACGCTATGCACGCGGCGAAATCAGCAAGAGCGAATTTGAGCGGATGAAAGATGAATTATTAAAATAAAGGGAGGGGAAATGAAAACGCACAATGAAAGTATGAACTCAGCTTCCAGATTGAAAGAACATGAAAACCATGCCCACTCGGGCCACGTTCATGCAGGCGCTCATCTGGAACACAGCGGGCATGAAGAACATGTCCACCATCATCATGGGAAGCATGAGCACAAGGGCCATGACCATCATGATCACCACCAGCACATGGTAGCAGATTTTCGCAAGCGCTTCTGGATTAGCCTTGTTTTCACCGTTCCGGTTCTTTTTCTGTCGCCGATGATTCAGAAATTCCTGGGAATTTCATTAAGATTTACTGGCGATCTGGTGCTTAGTTTTCTGTTGGCCTCGGCCATTTACTTTTACGGTGGCTGGCCCTTTTTAAAGGGATTGGTGCAGGAATTACGCAAAAAAACGCCGGGCATGATGACCTTAATTTCTCTGGCCATCACTGTCGCCTATTTTTACAGCGCTCTGGTGGTCTTTGGTCTGGCTGGGAAGATTTTCTTCTGGGAACTGGCTACGTTAATCGATATTATGCTGCTCGGTCACTGGATTGAGATGAAATCAGTTATGGGGGCCTCGAGAGCTCTGGAAGAATTGGCCAAACTGATGCCTTCTGAAGCGCACAGGTTGGAGGGCGAAGAGCAGGTAGTTGATGTGCCTTTAAATGAGCTGAAAAAAGGCGATCGGGTGCTGGTAAAACCCGGCGAAAAAATTCCGGCTGACGGCATTGTAATCAGCGGAGAGAGTTCGGTAAATGAATCCATGTTAACCGGCGAATCTAAACCCGTTTTCAAGGGCAAGTCGCAAAAGGTCATCGGCGGTTCAATCAATGGAGAAGGTTCACTGGTCGTTGAAGTACAGCGTACTGGTAAGGATTCGTTCTTGTCGCAGGTGATCGATCTGGTCAAAGAAGCGCAGGAGAGTAAATCCAAAACACAGGATCTGGCCAACCGCGCTGCTTTCTGGTTGACATTGATTGCCATTTTTGCCGGGGGCTTAACTTTCTTCATCTGGATGGCCATCCTGCATCAAGACCTGGCTTTTGCTCTTGAGCGAACGGTAACGGTCATGGTGATTACCTGTCCGCACGCCCTGGGATTAGCCGTGCCCCTGGTGGTTGCCGTTTCTACGGCCATTTCTGCTTCGCGCGGGCTGTTGATTCGTAATCGGGCTGCCTTTGAACAAGCGCGCAATCTGCAGGCTATCATTTTTGATAAAACGGGCACCTTAACCAAAGGCGAGTTTGGCGTAACCGATGTGGTTCTGTTGAATGGAACCATTCAAATGGATGAACTGGTCAATTTAGCTGGTAGCGTGGAAAGCCATTCGGAACATCCCATTGCTAAAGCCATCAGTCACAAAGCTGCCCATACGATTCCCGTGCAGGATTTTAAAGCCCTTCCGGGAAAAGGAGCGTACGGCGTGGTTGATGGGCGAAAAGTAATGGTGGTTAGTCCTGGGTACCTTAAAGAGAAAAATTTGAGCGTAAACAACGATACCCTTGAAGAAATATTTGAGCAAGGCAAAACTGTGGTTTTTGTGCTGATCGATGAGCAGCTGGCAGGCGCCATTGCGCTGGCCGACCAGATCAGACCGGAATCTTATGAAGCCATTCGTTCCTTAAAGAAGATGGGCATTAAAACCATGATGTTAACCGGAGACAATAAACAGACGGCCCGCTGGGTCAGTCAGGAGTTGGGACTCGATCAATATTTTGCGGAAGTGTTGCCCGATCAGAAAGCTTTAAAAGTTAAAGCCGTTCAGCAGCAGGGACTGATTGTTGCGATGACTGGTGATGGGGTCAATGACGCACCAGCGCTGGCTACCGCGGATGTGGGTATTGCCATTGGCGCCGGCACGGATGTGGCCGTTGAAACAGCCGATGTGGTTCTGGTGAATAGCAATCCCCTGGATGTGGTGGCCATCATCAGTCTGGCCAGAGCAACCTATAAAAAGATGATACAGAACCTGGCCTGGGCAACCGGTTACAATGCCTTTGCCATTCCTCTGGCTGCAGGTGTATTGTATGGGGCGGGAATTATTCTCAGCCCGGCCATGGGCGCCGTGTTGATGTCTTTAAGCACCATTGTGGTGGCCATCAATGCGCGCTTATTGAAAATCAAAAAGTAAAAAACGCCTCCATAAATAACCCTACCATACCCCATTCAATCGAAAAAGGGGCTGTTCTCGAAGGAACAGCCCCTTTTGTTGTTCAGGCCGCTTTCAACTCTTTGAAACTGATTAATCGCTTCTGTTCTTCATCCCACAAATTGAGCTTGACGCTTTTCAAACTCTTTTTGATGGTTAAAGGCTGCACCTCTTTAAACAGTTCAATCTCTTTCTGGCAGGCCGGCAGATTGTAAAAAGGAATTCCGGATCGTAAATGGTGAATATGATGGTAGCCGATGTTACCGGAAAACCAGTGTAAAAGAGCTGGCAGTTGATAAAACGAACTCCCTTTAATCGAAGCCTGTACCACATCCCATTCATCGCTATGACTCCAGTAGGTGTCTTCAAATTGATGTTGCACGTAAAAGAGCCAGATGCCGGCCAGCCCGCCCAAAAATAAGGTCGGAATTTGAATGAGTAAATAGGTTGGCCAGCCAATGGACCAGATGATGGGCGTCAACAGTGCGGCAATGCTCAGGTTGGTCAACCAGACGCTTCGTTTTGCTTTTGGCTTGGATGAGGTAGAGGGGAGACGGTTGGAAATCAGAAACATGAAAAAGGGCCCCAGTCCAAACATGACCAGAGGATGGCGGTACAACCGATAGCCTAATTTTTTTAACCAGGACGCATTGCGGTACTCTTTTACGGTCATGGTCCAGACATCACCAGTGCCTCTGCGATCCAGATCGCCTGAGGAAGCGTGATGGATGTTGTGGGCCTGGCGCCATTCTTCAAAAGGCGTAAAAGTAAGCAGCCCGGTAAAACGTCCGATCCATTTGTTCAGCGTTTTGCTTTTAAAAAATGAGCCGTGACAGGCATCATGAAAGATGATAAAGGTACGCACCATCATCAGCCCGTTGAACAGGGCCAGTGGTAATACGTAGAAATAGGAAACATTATGTTTTAACAGGTAAACAGAAATTACCCAAATCCCCAGATAGGCGCCAACCGTTATGATTAACTGCCAGAGCGATTTGGGGAAGGAGGGTCTGGCAAAAGGCGCCAATTGCTTGTTCAGCTGCTTGAGATTGACATTTGTGGTCAAAGTTTTTCTCCTTTAAATTTAAACTCACCTAAGATAACGAAAACAGTAAGAAAGAATTCTAAAATATTGTAAAAGAAATGTAAAAATCGCCGGGCGCATTGAATATTCCCTTCTGCATTATTGTGCGAAAATTTTTGTACAGAAGAAAGAAGTGAAAAGTTGATTGGTTAAGTGGTTGTTTGGAATTTAGTGTTTTGCAAAATACACATGCTGGTCATTTCGACCGATGCCTGGAGCGAAAGCGACGTGCAGGGTGGAAATCCAGCGCATTTTCCATGTAGTCAGTCAGCGTGGCGGGGGGCTATTCTCCTTTTTCTTTTTTCCGGCAGAAGATGAAGTTGGTTTAACCTATTTAATTTACTAAACTTAACAAAATTATTCTAACTTGAATCAGATTTAAAAATCCGTTATATTGAAAAAAATCAAATAATGGGAACAATGCCCAGAGTTAAAGCAGTTATCGAATACGAAGGCGCTCAATATTTTGGCTGGCAGCTGCAGAGAGGGCAGCGCACCATCCAGGGCGAAATTGAACAGGCTCTGAACATTATCTTTAAAAGGAGAATTCCGGTTACCGGTTCAGGAAGAACAGACAGCGGGGTTCATGCCCGCAATCAGGTGGCGCATTTTGATATTCCGGATTTTGATTTACAGGTTTTACAGCGTTCTTTGAACGGCTTACTGGCCGATGATATTGTGATTAAAAGGCTCGAAGCGTGTCGTGCGGAGTTCCACGCCCGCTTTGACGCTAAAAAACGGCTGTACAGATATTACATTGCAACTCAGCCAACGGCCTTGCATCGCCGCTTTGCCTGGACCATTCTGTCTCCCCTGAACTGGACCCTGCTTCAGCTGGGCGCCGAGAAGATTAAACCAGTACAGGATTTCAGAGCGTTTTGTAAAATTAAAAGCGAAGTAAAACACCATCGTTGTCAAATCATGGAGAGTCGCTGGTTGCGCAAAGATGATCTGCTGGTGTACGAGATTGCAGCAGATCGTTTTCTGCACGGCATGGTGCGGGCCATTGTTGGCAGTCTGGTGACCCTGGGGCGTGGCAAACTGACATTGAAAGAGTTTGAACAAATCATCGCTTCCGGAGATCGGCGGCTGGTTCCCCAAAGCGCACCGGCCAGAGGTCTGGTTCTGGAAAAAGTAGAATATTAAAGCCCGCTTTGCGCGTACGGTTTGGCGTAGGAGATAAAAAATCAAAAAAGGAAAAACTAAAAATAGAGGAACCAAAGATGAAATTTTTTATTGATTCAGCGAATGTGGAAGAGATTCGTGAGGCGGCCAGTCTGGGTATTGTAGACGGCGTTACCACCAATCCCACTCTTCTGGCCCGGGAACAGGGCAATCCGCAAGAGATCTTTAAACAAATTTGCCAAATCGTTGACGGCCCGGTCAATGCCGAAGTCGTTTCCTTAGACTGGCAGGGCATTGTGCAGGAGGGGCGCCAACTGGCTAAAATCAGCGACAACATTGTGATTAAAATTCCGATGACCAAAGACGGTTTGAAGGCGGTTAAAGTATTTGCCGCCGAAGGAATTAAAACCAATGTAACACTGATCTTTTCACCCATTCAGGCTTTGATGGCGGCCCGTGCCGGCGCCACGTACGTTTGCCCCTTTGTGGGGCGCCTGGATGACATTGCCACCAACGGCATGGATTTAATCGCCCAGATCAGACAGATTTTTGAGAACTATTTGCTCGAAACGGAAATTATTGTGGCCAGCATCCGTCATCCCATGCACGTGGTGGAATCGGCTTTGATTGGCGCAGACATTGCCACCATTCCCTTTAGCGTTATTGAAAAGATGATCAAACATCCCTTAACGGACATCGGTATTGAACGCTTTTTGGCCGACTGGGAAAAGATTGAGAAAAAGTAGTAAGCCAGAAACATCTTTTAAAAGGAGATTGAACAATGAAGTTTTTTATCGATACAGCCAACATAGATCAGATTAAAGAAGCCGCCAGTTTAGGTGTACTGGATGGCGTGACCACCAATCCTACCCTGGTTTCCAGAGAACAGGGCGAACCCCGTCAGATTTACCGGGCTATTTGTGAAATTGTTGACGGTCCGGTCAGCGCCGAAGCCGTCTCCCTGGATGCCGACGGAATGGTTAAAGAAGGGCAGGAACTGGCTGCCATTCATGAGAATATTGTGGTTAAAATTCCAATGACCAAAGAGGGCCTCAAGGCCGTTAAACGTTTGAGCGAGCAGGGCATCAAAACCAATGTTACCCTGGTCTTCAATCCCATTCAGGCCCTGCTGGCTGCCCGGGCCGGTGCCACCTTTGTCAGTCCCTTTGTGGGACGCCTGGATGATATCGCCACGCCGGGCATGGAGTTGATCGGACAGATTAAACAGATTTTTGACAACTATCTCATCGAAACGGAGATCATTGTGGCCAGCATCCGCCATCCCATGCACGTGGTTGAAGCAGCCATGTACGGCGCGGACATTGCTACCATCCCCTTTGCCGTGATTGAGAAAATGATCAAACATCCGTTAACGGATATTGGCATAGAGCGTTTTTTAGCCGATTGGCAGAAAGTTCAGGCCAGTGCAAAATAACGAACTAATCTAAAACGAGTTGAAGTGCAACGTAAATCCATTTAAATAAAAGCGAGTTAACATGCGAACATCAATTAAGGTCCTTTTTTGGGTGGCGCTCGGTATTTTAGCCGGTGTCCTGCTGCGGGAGTACCTGCCCCTGCACACAGCAGAGCAAAAAGAGAATATCGACACTTCTTTTGTAACTCGGGCTCAGGCACAAAATGCAAATTCCGAATCTGAGTCGGTTTCCAGTCATCGCCAGAATGCGATTACGCGCGCTGTGCAAAGAGTAACGCCAGCCGTGGTTTCGGTCAACGTTACCAAGATTAATCGCTATGTGCAGCGTAATCCTTTTTTAGACGATCCCTTCTTCCGCCAGTTCTTCCCGGAACTATTCAACGACCGGATCATCGAACAACCGGTGGAATCCATTGGTTCGGGGTTTTTTATCTCTGAAGATGGCTATGTGGTGACCAATGAGCATGTGATTGGTGACGCTACAGAAATTGTGGTGGCCATGGCCGACGGCTCCGAGCTGCCAGCAAAATTAATTGACCGCGATCGAGTTTCTGATATTGCGCTCTTAAAAGTAAAGGGCCATTTTCCCTGTATTAAATTTGGCGATTCCGATCAGGTGCTCATTGGCGAGTGGGCCATTGCCCTGGGCAATCCCTTTGGTCTGTTTGTCAAAAATCAGCCTACGGTAACCGTGGGCGTTGTCAGCGCCGTTAACCGAGATTTTTCGCCTCTGGAAGGCCGCATTTACGAAGATATGATCCAGACCGATGCCGCCATTAATCCGGGCAATAGCGGTGGCCCTTTGTGCAATGCCGATGGCGAGGTGATCGGCATGAATACTTTCATCTTAACCGGCGATCCGCAATCGCACGGTTCTGTTGGCGTTGGTTTTGCCATTCCCAGCAATCGCATCCGGCAGGTGGTTGAAAAACTGAAACGCCGTCAGGGCAAGGATA
The DNA here is from genome assembly GCF_056497305.1 of Caldithrix sp. Classification (NCBI taxonomy): domain Bacteria; kingdom Pseudomonadati; phylum Calditrichota; class Calditrichia; order Calditrichales; family Calditrichaceae; genus Caldithrix; species Caldithrix sp. The sequence goes on from NZ_JBSMDE010000215.1 coordinate 56,150, forward strand.
CCAATGTCTGGATTGGCATGTACGTTTCCAACCTCAATGCTTACATCGCGCGATCGTTGGGCTATCCTTCGACCAAGGGCGTTTATGTTCGGCGCATCGATCATAATAGTCCGGCTGAAAAAGCGGGCGTGCAATTGGGCGATATTATTGTGGAAATTAATGGCGAACAGGTGAATGACTATTCCGATGCCCAGGCCATCATTTTGTCGCTGGACTTACGGGTTGGTGATCGAATGCGCTTAAAGGTCTGGCGCCAGGGGAAATGGCTGGAGCTTGATCTGGTGCTGGAAAAATATCCGGAATAGGGGTAAAAGTAAACAGCCGCCGGGCTGAAGGTTGTTGCACGCATTAAAACGCAGGGTAAGAGAAAAAATTGCATTACGTTAAACAGCGAATTAAAATGTGCCTGGCGAGGCCCTGCAGCATTTAAACGGTTCACAAGCCGGCAATATGTTTGTTGAAAAAACTTTTTGAGAAGGAAACCAATTCAATGATTGCCAGAGAAGGAATACCGGTCATTTTATGGACTGGCCTAATCTTTTTACTTTTTTTGATTTTGTCGCTCATCTTCCGCAATGTCTTTTTGTGGGCGGCGAGCGCTTTGCTCTTTGTGGTGTTCATCTTCCACTTCTTCTTTTTTCGCGACCCTGAACGATCGTTTAATGGGCCGGAAACAGCCATTGTGGCTCCGGCCGATGGGACGGTTATCCTGATCGAAGATGTCTTTGAACCCAGTTACATTCAGGGCCCGGCCAAAAAGATCAGCATCTTCATGTCCATTTTTAACTGTCATGTGAACCGCATTCCGGCCACCGGAACGGTGGAGTTTTTGCAACATAAAGACGGAAAGTTTCTGAATGCGATGAATCATCGCACAGGCGATGAAAATGAACAGCAAATGATTGGCATTCAGACTCGATGGGGAAAAATCTTTTTTAAACAGATTGCCGGTCTGATTGCCAGGCGCATTGTTTGCAAGCTGGAAGCGGGTCAAAAAGTACAGCGTTCTCAACGCTTTGGAATGATTCGCTATGGCTCACGACTGGACGTATTTTTGCCAGCCAACGCAAAGGTAACCGTGCAGTTAAATCAAAAAACGGTTGCCGGAGAAACCATAATCGGAGAATTCAATCCATGATTAAAATTCCACGTACCATTGTTCCCAGCTTTTTTACCATTGGCAATATGTTCATCGGCTTCATGGCTGTTATTTATGCCGTACGCAATGAAAACGTCGTCCTGTCTTCCTGGTTAATTTTGCTTTGTGCTTTCTTAGACACCATGGACGGTCGTGTAGCCCGTTTTACCGGAGCCAGCAGCCGTTTTGGGGTAGAGTACGATTCTCTGGCTGACGTGGTGTCCTTTGGTATGGCCCCCTCGGTTCTCATCTATCTGTTCTTTTTCCACAATTGGGGTAACGTTGGTTTGTTTATCAGTTTTTTCCCTCTGCTGTTCGCCAGCATTCGCCTGGCGCGCTTTAACGTGGAATTGGAGGGGTTTGAAAAAACCGCTTTTACCGGTTTACCTTCACCGGCGGCGGCCATTACCCTGGCCTCGTACCTGATCTTTGTGAATACCTATTTCCCTGGACAGCATTTTCCTCGCTTTCTTTTTATCTTGACCGTGTCGGTATCGGTGCTAATGGTGAGCACCATTCGTTATGAAGTGATGCCCAAATTGACCATCAGAGGAACTTTCGGACAAAAAGTGGTGTTTGGATTAATGGTTGTCGTTGTGCTGAGTTTACTGATTGAACCCAATACGCTTTTATTGCCCTATTCTTTGCTGTATGTACTGAGCGGTCTGTTACGTTTCCTGTTTCGGTTGAGTCAGGGCAAACGGTTGGGAGGCAAAAGGGCCTGATGGCGGTTGCTGGCCGATTGGCCTCAGGTTGTGCTTCAATCTGGCCAAAAGTTAAATTTTGAAAATTTTATTCATTGATGTAATTTATTACGATCAAAAACAAAAAAAAGAGGTGAAACAATGTTTGGTATTGGCACATCAGAACTTTTAATCATTCTGTTTATTATTTTGTTGGTTTTTGGCTCAAAAAAATTACCTGAACTGGCCCAGGGCCTTGGCCGTGGAATTCGTGAATTTAAAAAGGCTACCAATGAGATTCAGGATGAACTGGATTTAAATAAGCCGCTGGAATCACCTACTTCAGAAAAGACAAAAGTAAGGGATGAAGAAAAAACCGACGATGAGTCCGAGACCACCAGAGAAAAAGAGTAGAATGTCCATAGCTCAAATTGTACAACAGGTCAAACAAAACCAGCTCAGCCCGCTGCAGCGTGTTGAACACGCTCTGGCCATCATTGAACAAAACAAACACCTGAATGCTTTTACCCAGGTTTTTGCCCATCAGGCCCGCCAGCAGGCTATCGAGTTGGAAAAACAACTGGCTGCCGGAAAGGATCCAGGGCCGTTAACCGGCGTTATTCTGGCCATTAAAGACAACATCAATATTGCCGGCGAACGCACCACCTGCGCCAGTAAAATCCTGGAAAATTTTGTCTCACCATTTGACGCCACCGTTATCGAACGTCTCCGTGCGGCTGGAGCCATCTTTATTGGCAAAACCAATATGGACGAATTTGCCATGGGGTCATCCAGCGAAAGCTCCTATTTTGGCGCGGTTAAAAATCCCTTTAATCCGCAATATGTTGCCGGCGGTTCGAGCGGCGGTTCGGCTGTGGCCGTGGCCCTTGGCGCCTGCGATGCCGCTTTGGGCAGCGAAACCGGAGGGAGCATCCGGCAACCGGCTTCGTTCACGGGCCTGGTGGGGATTAAACCGACCTATGGTCGCGTCTCGCGTTTTGGCCTGGTGGCGTACGCCTCTTCTCTGGATCAGATTGGAGTATTTGCCCGTAGTTCAGAAGATGTTGCCCGCGTGCTTCAGATTATTGCCGGACACGATGTGCGCGATTCCACCTCTGCAAAAACGGAAGTGCCGGATTACACGCAGTGGTTGAACAGACCGCCCGAAAATTTTAAAATAGGGCTGCCCAGGCAGTATTTTGCCGAAGGGGTGGATGAAGAGATTCGTAACGGCGTGTTAGGCTTGGCCAACACCTTAAGCCAGAGTGGCATGCAGGTCGAAGAGTTTGATCTCCCGCTTACGCGCTATGCCATTGCTACCTATTACATTATTGCCACGGCCGAAGCGTCTTCCAACCTGGCCCGTTACGATGGCGTACGATATGGCTACCGGGCGCCCAATGCCCAGGACATACAAGAGATGTACGCTTTAACGCGCAGCGAGGGTTTTGGCCAGGAAGTAAAACGCCGCATTTTGCTGGGCACCTATGTGCTCTCTGCCGGTTATTACGATGCCTATTACAAAAAAGCCATGCAGGTGCGTCGTCTGATTAAAGAGGAACTCAATAGCGCTTTTGAACAATTTGATTTGATTATTACACCCACCACACCAACCACCGCCTTTAAATTAGGCGAAAAAATCGATGATCCGTTAACCATGTATTTAATGGATATTTACACAGTAACGGCCAATCTGGCTGGAATTTGCGCGATCAGTTTGCCGGCCGGAAATCACTCTAACGGAATGCCTTTCGGGATGCAGGTGATGGCCCCAGCTTTCAAAGAAGAGCGCCTCTTTCAAATCGGAAATTTAATCGAATCAGAGATTCTTTAAGTTTACATGGAAAAAAGGTACGAAACAAACATGGAATTTGAAGCAGTCATTGGACTGGAAGTTCACACCCAGTTACGAACCGAAACCAAAATTTTTTGTGGATGTAGCGCTCAATTCGGCGCAGAGCCCAATTCTCAAACCTGCCCGGTTTGCCTTGGTATGCCCGGCGTGCTGCCGGTGTTAAATAAAAAAGTGGTGGAATTCGCCGTTTTATTGGGGCTGGCCACCAACTGCCGCATTCGCCGTTACAATCGCTTTGCCAGAAAAAACTACTTCTATCCCGATTTGCCAAAAGGCTACCAGATTTCCCAGTTTGAAGAACCCATCTGTGAAAATGGCTATTTAGAAATTGAAACCGAGCAGGGCAAAAAACGTGTGGGACTGATTCGCATTCACATGGAAGAAGATGCCGGTAAATCGGTTCATGAAGAATCTTATGTCCAATCGGACGAGACGCTGATTGATCTTAATCGGTGCGGAGTTCCGCTGTTAGAAATTGTCAGCGCTCCGGAAATCCGATCTCCTCAGGAGGCCCATGCCTACCTGACCACCTTACGGCAACTGGTTCGCTATCTGGGCATCAGCGACGGAAACATGGAGGAAGGCAGCTTTCGTTGCGATGCTAATATCAGCGTCCGGCCACTGGGACAGAAAGAATTTGGTACGCGCACGGAACTGAAAAACATGAACTCCTTTGCGCACGTGCAAAAAGCGCTGGAATTTGAGATCGAACGCCAGACTGAACTGCTCAGGGCCGGTAAGCAGGTGGAACAACAAACCCTACTCTGGGATGCCGATAAAAACATGGCTCTGCCCATGCGCGGTAAGGAAGAATCCCACGATTACCGCTATTTTCCGGAACCCGACCTGGTGCCGATCCGTATTGACATGCCCTGGTTCCATTCCATCCAGGCCGCTTTGCCTGAACTGCCGCAGCAAAAGTTTGCGCGCTTTGTCCGGGATTACCAGTTGCCCGATTACGACGCCCGCTTGCTGACCGAAAGCCGCGAGATGGCCGATTATTTCGAGCAAGTTGCTGCCCTGTTTGATGATTTTAAAATGATTAGTAACTGGATGCTTGGCGAAATTGCCCGCGTTTTAAATGAACAAAAGATTACCATTAGCCAGCTATCACTGAAGCCAGAAGTGTTAGCCGATCTCTTAAAGGCCATTAAAAATAACGTGATCAGTACCAGCGCCGCCAAAAAGGTTTTTGACTATTTGCTAAAGCACCAGAGTAGCGTTCAGCAGGCCATTGAAACCCTGGGCCTCAGGCAGATTTCTGATGAAGGCCAGATTGAACAATTGGTCGATCAGGTTATTGCCCAACATCCGGCGGAAGTGGAAAGTTTTAAAGCCGGTAAAACCAAAATCATCGGTTTTTTGGTGGGCCAGGTCATGCGTCTCTCAAAAGGCAAGGCCAATCCTCAACTGGTGAATCAGTTGTTGCAGAAAAAATTGAATGGATAAGAACAATGCCGGCAAAAGATGGTGAACATCCTTATGGCCATCCTGGACAATTGCTTTTTTTGTTCATTTTCATGGGCGCCCTGCTTCTGGACAAATTCTATTTTAAAATGACCTGGCTGCCTTTGCGCTGGCTGCGCCTGACCGCGGCTGTTGTCCTGTTGCTGCTTTCATTGGTTTTAATGTACGCCGGGCACAAAGCCCTGTTTCATAACAAGCCTGCCAGCAGCCTGATTACAAACGGTGTTTTTAAATTTGTTCGCCATCCACTCTATTTGTCCATCCTGTTGTTCTACTTTTCCTTTACCCTGTTCTTTAATTCCAGGTTGGGATTGATTCTTTTGTTGCCTGGTTTCGCGTTGTACAATTTCCTGGCCGCTTACGAAGAGCAATTTCTGAGCAAAAAATTTCCGGATGCTTATGCGGCCTACAAAAAACGAACCGGGCGCTGGTGGCCTAAATTAATATAGGGAGCCTTTCATGAAGGCCAATCGAATCCGGACTGCCGTTTTTCTGGCTGCGCTTCTTTTTTCGTCTGCTCTGGCGCAGGATTCCAGCAAAACAGACATTCTGGGTATCAGGCCCCATTGGCTCCAGCTGGCTCCTTTGCGCCTGTCGGGCGATTCTCTGCATTTGCAGTTCAAACGTCCAGATCACGTTTTAAAAGTTCCCGGTCAATTTTACGATTTAAAGCATGTCATGCCTGAAAATAAAATGCTGTGGGATTATCGGGAAAGTTCGTATTACACGCCCCTGTGGGTGCGAAACAAGATGGCGCGCATTATGAATCGTCCCGGGCCAGGAGAAGTGTTGCCGCTTTTCCCGCTGGCTCTGATCGCCGCCCGATTGGCCTTGCAACAAATGGAGATTAACAAAAAGATTGCCATCAAGCCACAGGATTATTTAATTGACCGCAAATATTGGCCTATTCTCAAGGCATTATGGGAAAGGTCTCCGCAAAGCGCTGAACAGCTCTATGCCATCAAGGAGATTAGCCGCAGTCGTACCTTAAATGTTTTAAAACAGGATTTGCAATTTCTGGTGAACCAGAAACTACTGAAGCGACGGATGATTCCTGGACAAGATACCCTCTATTTTGTAGCACAGAGCAGGGGGCAGGCGCTATTGCTTCTAAAAAATGCGCTGCAGAATGATCAGTTTACGATGCCCCAAAAGATGAAGTTTCTGGAATTGAAAAATTATCTGACCGGAGAAGGAGATTGAAACGTTTCATGGAAGCCAGGTTAATGGTTCATGGCGGCGCCTGGGATATTCCTGAGCAAATGCACCAGGAACACCTGGAGGGCATTGAACAGGCCCTGCGCATTGGGCAACACATTCTAAAGACGGAGGATAATGCGCTAAAGACGGTTCTAAAAGTCATCAAATTTTTGGAAGACGTTCCTGTTTTTGATGCCGGCAGAGGTTCCTTTTTGAATGCCGCCGGCCAGGTAGAGATGGATGCCGGACTGATGGTTGGCCAGGATCGGTCAAGTGGCGCGGTGGCCGCCATTCAAAATATCGCTCATCCCATTGAGGCCGCGGAACTGGTTCGCAGGAAAACACAGCACATTTTGTTGGTGGGCCAGGGCGCCACTGCCTTTGCGCATCAACAGGGGTTGGCTCCGGTTAAAACCGTTGAACTGCTGGTAGGCCGCGAAAAAGAGCGCTATTTAAAGATGAAAAAGAAGAGACGGGTGCGCATTAAAACGTTTTTTGAAAAAGGGGGCCGTTCCGACACGGTGGGCGTGGTGGCCATCAATTCTAAGGGGCAGATCGTGGCCGGCACCTCTACCGGCGGAACGCCGTTCAAACTACCTGGCCGCGTGGGCGATTCGCCCATTGTTGGAGCAGGATTTTACGCAGACGACCGCTGGGGCGGCGCATCGGCTACCGGCTGGGGTGAGGGCATCTTAACCATCGGCCTGTCTGCTTTGGCCGTTCGCCTTTTAGAGCAGGGACTGAACTCCAAACAAGCCGCTGAACAGGCGATTGCCAGTTTAAAAGAACAGACGGATGGTGAAGGCGGCCTTATTTTAATTGATAAACAGGGTGAGATAGGCTATGCTTACAATACACCCTACATGGCCGTAGGAGCAGCCAGCAGCGAGCGTATCTTTTTTGTCCGCGTGTAATACCTTCTTTAGTTTTAGCCCTTGACTTAAATTCGGAATTACGATAATATCTGGTGTTGTGCTGTTAAATTAAACAAAGTCAGGCAAAGGCAATCAGAACCATGAAACTCAAACGCCAGATTAAAGACTACTGGCAAATCAGTCGTCCTTTAAATGTTTTTATTGCCATGTTGACCATCTGGGTGGCGGCCTTTATTTCACCGCAATTTCATGCCACTTACAGGTTATGGCTGGCCATGATGGTCGCTGGATTAATGACTGCCGGGGCCAATATCATCAACGATGTTTTCGACGTAGAAATCGATCGCATCAATAAGCCTCAACGTCCTTTGCCTTCCGGACGCATGACGGTCAGGGAGGCCTGGGTTTATTTTGCAATCAGCGACCTTCTGGCCCTGGTCTTTGCCGCTTTCTGCGGTCTGAACATGTTCTTAATGGCTGCTTTCATCGGTCTTTTACTGGTGATTTACAGCATGTACTTTAAACGCACCGTTCTGTGGGGCAATTTATCCGTCAGCCTGGCCGGGGCTGCGGCTTTTGTGTACGGGGCCATGTCTGTCGGATCGTGGCAAGCCGGATTGATTCCAGCTCTTTTTGCCTTTTTGTTTCATTTAGGACGGGAAATCATTAAAGATATGCAGGACCTGGAGGGCGACGTTCAAAATCAAAGCATCACCTTCCCGGCCCGCTTTGGACTGAAACCAGCCATTGTTCTGATTAATTTTATTTTTCTATTGTTGATTGTGCTTACGTTTTTACCTTATATTCTAAAAGTTTACGATGCTACCTATTTATGGGTCGTTTGCCTGGGCGTAAATACGGTTCTGATTTTTGTCAGCGCCTTTCTCTGGATCAAAAACGATTCAATAACTCTGGGTAAATTGAGCCATCTTTTGAAGCTGGACATGTTTGTTGGATTATTAGCCATCTATTTGGGAAGTTAAGATGTTGTTTTCATTGTTGGAGTGTCTGGATCGTCTGGATATTATTTTAGCCTCGGCTTCGCCCAGACGATTTGAACTGTTAAAACAAATTGGCCTGAATTTTAAAGTAATCCCTCCAGAATTTTCGGAAGAACAGACGCATGGGATGGGGCTGGAGACTCTGGTCAAGCACAATGCTAAAAACAAGGGCCAGGAAATTGCCAGGCGCCATCCGGAGGCTCTGGTGATCAGCGCCGATACCATTGTGGCCCTGGATAGCCAGGTTCTCGGTAAACCGCAAGACGAAGAGGATGCTTTCAGGATGTTGCAGTTACTGAGTGGAAAAACGCATCAGGTGTACACCGGGGTGGGGCTCTTCCTGCAAAGGTACGAAGGATTAAAGTTAGACGCCGTTTGTACGAATGTAACTTTTCGTAGTTTAAGCGAAGATGAGATTCTGGCCTATATCAATACCGGCGAACCGTTTGACAAGGCCGGGGCTTACGGAATACAGGGCCAGGGCGCTTTGCTGGTAGAAAAAATTGAGGGTTGTTACTACAATGTGGTCGGTTTTCCGCTGGCCAGATTCTATTTAATGTTAAATGAATTTCTGAATCACTATGTACTGTAGTAAGAATTGGTGAACATGAGGCAGAAAAAAAGAATTCTAATGATCGACGATGATAAACACATGCATCGTATTTTGCAATTGTACCTGCGCGACAAAGAGGTGGAAGTGGTTGGCGTCATCAGTGGCCGCATGGCCCTGCACAAAATCGAGGAAGAACCCTTTGACCTGATTCTGACCGATATTCAAATGCCAGGAATGGACGGTAAGAAGCTCATCCAGAAAATACGAGAAAAATTCCCCAATATGCCTATCCTGATCATCTCGGCTTATGAAGAAGAAAAATTCCAGGATGAAATCAATGCCTCAACAAATATTCAGATGGTCTCAAAACCGTTTGATCAAAGTACCATTCTACAAAAGATCGATCTCCTCCTTCAATTAAACCATTAAAAACGGATCATATTAAAATTGAAAAATAGTGGATTAATTTGGTAATTTCTGCAAGTTGAATTTAATGTTGCGTATGTGTTGATGAATTTAATCCTGGCCATTTTGGGCTTGCTGCTTTCATTCTTGTTTGCCGGAGCCGAGGCTGCTTTTACGGTGTTTAACAAGTTACGCCTGGAAATCTGGAAAAAACAAAGAATCAGTTTGATTAAACCCCTGGTCTATTTTCAGGGCCATCCGGAAGATTTCTTTTCTACCATTCTGTTCGGTAACAACATCGCTAACATATTGACTACCACCTTTGCAACCGTGTTATTGATTCAATATCTGGACGAAGGGAGCTCCTGGTTGTTAATTACTGCCCTGGTTCTTATCTTCGGTGAAATCATTCCTAAAAGTCTGTTCCGCAGTCTGGTGAATCAGCTGATCCGACCGATTATCTTTCTCATCTTTTTGTTTTTTCTTTTGTTTAGACCGGTCATCAGTTTTTTGAATTTTTTAGTCGATTTATTTCTCAATGTGTTTCAAATTAAACATGAAACCACACGCGATTTTTATTCTAAAGACGAGTTGCAGTTGTTGATTAAAGAGGGCTATGGTGGGGGACCGGAAAAAAAACCGGAATTGAATTACATCGACAATATTCTGCATTTTCAAAATATTAAAGTAAAAGAAGCCATGACCCCGCGAACCGAGATGGTGGTTGCGCCTGTCAATCTTTCTGTGGAAGAATTGAAAGATCTGTTCATTAAACATAATGTCATGCATATTCCCATCTATGAAGGAAATTTAGACAACGTAGTGGGTATTGTTTTTCTCTGGGAATTGTTTAACGGAGCGAAAGACGTGAACGATATTTTATCGCCTCTGGAAATCGTTCCAGAAAATTTGAGCTGCGCGCGTTTGATGCAGGAATTTAAAGCCCGCAACACATCGGTTGCCCTGGTGGTTGACGAACATGGGGGAACGGCTGGTCTGGTAACCATGGATGATCTGATTGACACGATGTTTGGCGATTTCCCGGAAGCCACTGAGGAATTGCCGAAAATCAAGAGATTGAATGATCACACCTGGCTGATGGATGGGAATTTTCCCCTGGACGAGCTAAATGAGATCACGAATCTTGAATTTCCTTTAGGCGATTACGAGACAGTTGCCGGCCTGGTGCTTGACAGATTAGGGCACATTCCTCAAAAAGATGAGCAAGCTGTTTTTGATGATTTCAGAGTGGTGGTCGTGGAAGCCAGTCAGCGCCGTATTAAACAGGTTAAGTTGATCAAGAACCTGTAATAAAAAAGCCGCCGGCCAGGGCGACTTAATCTGTTCAGGCTTTCTGCTCTGTTTTCTTTTTTCTTCTGCGTGGACGTGTTTTGCCGTAAGAGCCTCTGAAAATTTTACCACGCCGTGTTCTGCGATCGCCTTTTCCCATTTGACCTCCATTTGTTTAACCGTTCTCAGATTGAATTTAATTATTTTTGGAAAAACAGGCAAGTGCCGAGCAATGTTAATAAAGAAATTGCGCGCTTTGCATCTGGTAATTCATTAAGATTACCCGCTTGCAGTAGCGAAACATCCACAAAGTGTCCGGAACCGTCATAAAGAAGGCCAAAATAGAGAGGGAACAATTTTAGGCGGAAGGCGCTTAAAAACCGAGCTCTTAATACAGACAAAAAGAAGCCTGAACCTGGTCAATAGGTCTATTTCTAGTGACCTGAAAAAATTGATTTTAAATGTATCTCCTTCTATATTATTTATGTAGATAACTGCACATTAATTCGGAGAAAAGTATGGAAAACGCGGATTTAAAAAAGTATTCTTTTGCCACTCTTTGTGTTCATGGCTCCGGCGGAGCCGATCCTGCCACAGGTGCCATTAGCGTGCCTATCTACCAGAGTTCGACGTTTAAATTTAAGAGCGCCAAACATGGTGCACAGTTATTTTCCGGTGAAAAAGAGGGCTATGTTTACACGCGTCTTGGTAATCCGACTCAAGCGGCTTTTGAAAGAGAAATGGCTTTTTTGGAAGGGGGCGAAGCCGCTCTGGCCTTTGCTTCTGGCATGGGCGCCATTTCCTCTGTGATCTTTGCCTTCTGTCAGGCCGGTGACAATTTTGTTTCCACCAACACCCTGTACGGGGGCACACACAATCTTTTTAAAGAAACGTTGCCCCGCTTTCAGATCGAAGCCAGAGAAGTGGATTCCACCAACCTGGAAAATATCATTAACGCCATTGATGACAAAACCAGACTTTTGTACATAGAAACGCCGGCCAATCCAACTTTGACTATTACTGATCTTAAAGCCTGTGCCAAAATTGCCCAGGATTACCATATCCCTCTGGTGGTGGACAATACATTTTCTACTCCCTATTTTCAACGCCCACTGGAATTGGGGGCCGATGTGGTCATCCATTCGGCTACAAAATACATTGGAGGCCATGGAGATACGGTCGCTGGTGTGGTGGTCGGTAAAAAGGATTTTATTGACGAATTACGCGCCAAATATTTGCGTGACCTGGGAGCCGTGATCAGTCCATTAAATGCCTGGCTGCTGGTCCGCGGTTTGAAAACACTGGCCGTTAGAATGGAGAAGCACCAGCAAAATGCAACCAAGGTGGCTAAGTTTTTGCAGTTTCATCCCAAAATTAAACGGGTCTGGTATCCCGGGCTAACCACCCATCCTCAGCATGAACTGGCTAAAAAACAGATGTCGGGTTTCGGAGGCATGGTGAGTTTTGAGATTAAAGGAGGCCGACGGGCCGGAGAGCAGTTGATGAATGCTGTTAAGCTGATTACCCTGGCTGTAAGTCTTGGCGATGTGGATTCGCTCATCGAACACCCTGCTTCCATGACCCATTCCACCTATTCGGAAGAAGAATTAGCCCAATGCGGGATCACAGAAAGTTTGGTGCGCCTGTCTGTGGGCATCGAAGACGCGCGCGATTTGATCCAGGATCTGTCTCAGGCGCTGCGTAAAGTTAAAGTTTAAATTTTAAATCGACCTCTGGCATTCCGGTCGGCTGACCACCGACCTTTGGCCTTCGTCCCGGAAGATCAGATGCCAGAGGTCGTTTTTCCCCATATTGAATTAAGAAGATGGAACATGGGGAAATAGAACATAAGGTTTGAAGGAAGATGGCGCTCCGATAAATGCCTTGCCGATCTTGTCCAGCGATTGAAGTACCGATTTAAAAGTAATTATTGCAGTGTTCGGCAAAATGTAAAATTTACTGTCATTTTGAGGTATCGGCCAGGCTTAGGGCGAGAAAAATAAGAGTTGGAAGGTTTTGTTGAGAGGCCCGTACGTAAATGATGCAGAGGTCATATTAAACAGAGAGGAGAATATATGCGTGTGCTAGTAACCGGTGGGGCTGGTTTTATTGGCTCTCATTTGAGTGAAACATTGCTTAATAAGGGACACGATGTACTTTGTCTGGATAATTTTTTTACCGGCACAAAAGAGAATATCTGGCATTTGATGGACAATAAACACTTTGAATTGATTCGTCATGATATTACCCAGCCTATTTTGCTGGAAGTGGACCGAATCTATCACTTTGCCTGTCCAGCTTCTCCCATTCATTATCAATACAATCCCGTGAAAACCATTAAAACGAATGTGATGGGCACCATCAATATGCTGGGCCTGGCCAAGCGCGTGCGGGCGCGCGTGATGCTGGCCAGTACCTCTGAAGTCTACGGCGATCCCAGGGTACATCCGCAAAAAGAAGACTATTGGGGAAACGTCAATCCCATCGGGTTGCGCAGTTGCTACGACGAAGGGAAGCGCGTGGCCGAAACACTGATGATGGATTACCACAGGCAAAACAATGTGGATATTAAGATCGTGCGCATTTTCAATACCTATGGCCCCAGGATGGCGCTCAATGATGGTCGGGTGGTCAGTAATTTTATTGTACAGGCCCTGACCAATCAGGATATTACGGTTTTTGGACGCGGCAATCAGACGCGCGCTTTTCAATACATCGATGATCTGATCGAAGGTATTGAAAAAATGATGAATGTTGAAAATTTTACCGGCCCGGTCAATTTAGGTAATCCCGATGAATTCACCATTCTGGAGCTGGCTGAGAAGGTTATTCAACTTACAAATTCCCGATCGAAAATTGTGTTTAAACCTTTGCCCGCCGATGATCCGGTTCAAAGAAAACCTTTTATTGGACTGGCCAGAGAGAAACTGAACTGGGAGCCCAAAATCAAATTAGAAGAGGGGCTGAAAAAAACCATTGCCTATTTTGATGAAGTTCTCTCTCGGCAAACAGGTACAAAAACTATTGGCGCTGGAGAATAAATGCACAGGCAGCAAAGCACAACAATAAACTCATCATAAAAGAAGCCAAAAAACACTTTGTTTTAATTAAAAATTACGAATCCCGAATTTTTTTACAACGGAAAGTGGTTTCTAAAAAAATGAGGGCACGTGCCGACATGTCATTCTGATCCCGCTTTAGCGGGAGAGAATTTGCCTCCACTGGAACACATGTAAGCGCACGTAACTCGAGCTTCAGCTCGAGGCGTTTGAAAGGGCGAAGCATTTTGGGCAAAGTTTTGTTCAAAAGCAGTTTTAACTCGTACACAGAGTAGGTGTGCTAATTGGAACCATTTTCAGGAAAATGCTTCGCCCTTACACCTGGCAAAGATTTTCCGCTCTGCACGTCGGCTTGGCTCCGCGCATCGCTCGCAATGATGTGTAGGTGCATTTTGCAAAAGGCTAAATCCCATCCAACCAATCAACTTTTCGCTTCTTTGTTCTGTACAAAAATGCAGAGCTATTTGTATTCCCACACCGTTCCCTGTGGGGTGTCTTTTAATTCAATATTGATCTGCTGCAGACGATTTCTAATTTCGTCAGCCAGGGCAAAATTCTTTTCCTTGCGCAAAGCATTTCGGACGTCAATCAGAATCCGCACAATGGCTTCCGCATCGCCTTTACCTTTACCTTCAAACTCGGAATAATCTTTGGGCAATAATCCCAATACCTTACCGGCCGTGTCTTCAATCACCTGCACGGCATGTTTGTGGGTTTCTTCTCGCACATTCTGACCGGCATCCAGCCAGGCGTTTATGGCCTTTAAAAATTCAAACAGCTCGGCCAGCGCTTTAGGGGTATTAAAGTCGTCATTCATGGCCTGAATGAATTTCTGGCGATAGGTTTCAATCGTCTTCTCAAAGGCTTTGTCCTTACCTTTAGCGCTGATTTTGGCTTTGAGTAAACGGGCAAAGGTTTGATGAAAACGCCCCAATCCTTTTTGGGCCGATTCCAGCGCCTGATCGCTGAAATCCAGTGGGGAACGATAATGGCTGCTCAGTACAAAATAGCGGATGGCCAGGGGAGCATACTTTTTAACTGCCTCTTTGATGGTAATGAAATTGCCCAGGGATTTACCCATTTTCTGTCCGTTAACGGTAACCATGTTGTTGTGCAGCCAGTAGCGCACAAAGGGCTTATCATAAGCCGCCTCACTCTGGGCTATTTCACATTCATGATGGGGAAAAACGTTTTCCAACCCACCGCCGTGGATGTCAAAGGGCTGGCCCAGGTACTTGGTGGACATTACCGAACATTCGGCATGCCAGCCGGGGTAGCCCCGGCCCCAGGGACTGTTCCATTGCATGATGTGCCCCGGTTCGGCGCGTTTCCACACGGCAAAATCCGCCGGGTGTTTTTTTTCGGGATTTTTTTCGATGCGTACGGCAGCCATCAGTTCATCCAGCTTGCGTCCGGAAAGTTTGCCATAATCTTTGAATTTTTGCACATCAAAGTAGATGGTGCCATTTACTTCGTAGGCGTAACCCTTTTTTAGCAGAGTTTGGGCCAGTTCGATCTGTTCCGGAATGTGGCCGCTGGCCCGAGGCGAAATGTCCGGTCTTTCCACGTTCAAGAGGTCCATGTCTTCAAAATAGCTGCGCGTGTAACGTTCGGCAATTTCCATGGGCTCCAATTGTTCAATTCGTGCCTGGCGCACAATTTTGTCCTCCCCTTCATCGGCATCGGAAACCAGATGTCCCACATCGGTGATGTTTTGCACGTAACGCACACGGTAGCCCAAAAAGCGAAAATAGCGCACAATAACGTCAAAACTGATGTAGCTCTTGGCGTGACCTAAATGGGCATGGCCATACACCGTTGGCCCGCACACATAGATGCCCACAAATCCGGGTGTAATAGGTTCAAATTTCTCTTTTTTGCGTGTGAGTGTATTGTAAACGTGTAATTCTTGCATACCGTGCTACCTTTCAAATGGATGGCAATTTAGGCTTCTTGATCGCTTCTTCCACGATCATTTCTACCAGAGCGTTGTAATTTATGCCGGCATGAGCGCAGGCTTTGGGCAATAGACTGGTATCGGTCAGGCCCGGCAGAGTATTGACTTCCAGAATAAAAGGCTCGTTTTGCCTGGAGAGACGCAAATCTACCCGCGAGTAGCCCTGACAGCCCAGCACAGTATGGGCCTTTAAAGAGATTTTCTGCACCAGCCGCGTGGTCTCTTCATTCAGCTCAGCTGGAACCTCGTAGGTGCTCATGCCCTTGGTGTATTTGCATTCGTAATCATAAATTCCGTGTTTTGGTTTAATTTCCACCACAGGAAAGGTCCGGTTGCCAATGATGCCCACCGTAATTTCCCGACCGTCAATGAATTCTTCCACAATGACTTTTGGGCTGAGCTGGAAGGCATGGTCGATGGCTTCTTCTAATTCCTGATGATCATGAACAATTTTCAAACCAATGGTCGAACCTTGATTGTTGGGCTTAACCACCTGTGGGAATTTTATTTTTTTTAATTTTTTGCGTGAGGCATCCGGCCGTTCTAAAATGATGGCCCGCGGGGTGGGCAGATTGGCATTTCTAAAATAGGTTTTACTGATATCTTTTTCCATAGCCAGCATGGAAGCCACTCTTCCTGAACCGGTGTAGGCAATTTCAGCGGCGTCCAACATGCCCTGCACTACGCCGTTTTCCCCTTTACCGCCATGCAGGGCATTAAACACCAGATCCGGTTTGAGTCGTTTGACAATCAACAGATTTTTCAGATACATGCTCCCGCGGTGCAGGGGCAGGGTGTCGATTTCAGGATATTGGATGCCAATCCAGTGCCGGTCGGTTCGGTTTAACTCGGTTTGCTCTTCTTTGGTGGCTATGGGATCGATTTTGATGACCTGATGCCCATTCTCCTCAAGAGCTTTGGCAACCTTGTCGCCGGTGGCCAGAGAAACATCCCGTTCTGTAGAGTCACCGCCCATTAACACAATAATTTTCATAATTCCAGAGCCTGTTTAATGAATTGTTCTACTTTTTGTTTACCAATCACAGAAAGAACGATGGTCAGATCCGGCCCATGGGTTTCGCCGGTGATGGCGGCCCGAATGGGCATCCATAGATTCTTTCCTTTTTGTCCGGTGCTTTGCTGCACCTTTTTGATTATTGCGCTA
Organism: Caldithrix sp.; assembly: GCF_056497305.1. Taxonomy (NCBI): domain Bacteria; kingdom Pseudomonadati; phylum Calditrichota; class Calditrichia; order Calditrichales; family Calditrichaceae; genus Caldithrix; species Caldithrix sp. Next base: position 72,798 of record NZ_JBSMDE010000215.1, read on the forward strand.
AACGATTCAACGGAAAGTTCGTCAATTTCGCTTAATGCTGCAAGCAAATTTTTCAGAATCTCTTTGCTTTCGGCTTTCTTAAGCCATTCCAGAGCCTCAGCATCCCATTGCAATTGATCTTTGAAGAAAACGGCGGTTTTGTCCGGTAATTGATCGAAACGGTTTAAGCCCGGACGGATGGCCTTTAGCATTAAACGATTTTTTTCCGCATCTCCCAGATCAAGATTAAACTTTTTTAACCATTCCAGACCTATTTTGAAATATTCCTGTTCATCCATGTGGCGAATGTAATGGCCGTTCATCCATTCCAGTTTCTTAAGATCAAAAACAGCGCCGGCTTTATTGACCCGCTCCAGAGAGAAGAATTCAATCAATTCCTCCAGGGTAAAAATTTCCTGATCATCGCCTTTGTTCCAGCCCAGCAAGGCGACAAAATTGATTAAAGCCTGGGGCAGGAACCCTTTGGCCCGGTAATCTTCTACCGCAACATCGCCCTGCCGTTTACTCAGTTTGGTGCGATCCGGGTTGAGCAGCAACGGAAGATGGGCGAATTGGGGAAGCGCCCAGTCAAAAGCCTGGTACAAAAGAATGTGTTTGGGGGTGCTGGGCAGCCACTCTTCGCCGCGAATCACATGGCTTATTTTCATTAAATGGTCGTCTACCACATTGGCCAGATGATAGGTGGGGTAACCATCGCTTTTAATCAAAATCTGATCATCGATCACTGCGTTTTCAAAGCTCACTTTTCCACGAATCAGGTCATCCACAATGGTCATGCCCTCTTTTGGCACTTTTAAGCGGATGACGTGTGTTTCGTTTTTCATGCGTTCCAGGGCTTCTTGACGTGGAATGTCCCGGCAATGGCCATCGTACATGATGGGAAGATTCTTCTTGGCCTGTTCTTCGCGCATGGCTGTTAAGCGTTCCTCGCTGCAAAAGCAGGGATAGGCAGCATCTTTTTCCAGCAGTTGACGGACGTGTTCATTGTAGATATCCAGGCGCTGCGATTGGAAATAGGGACCGTACGGACCTTCTTTTATCGGCCCTTCATCGTAATCCAGGCCCGCCCAGCGCAATGTTTCTAGCAAATTTTCCACCGCTCCGGGCACGTAACGCGAGCGATCCGTGTCTTCAATTCTTAAAACAAACTGGCCCTGATGGTGGCGAGCAAACAGATAGTTGTAGAGCGCGGTTCGTAAACTACCCACATGCACATAGCCGGTGGGGCTTGGCGCAAATCGTACGCGAATATCAGTCATCTATTTTCCCTTCGGTTGATTGTACGTTTTTCCTTTTCAGAACAACTCTGTAAAGGACGAAAAAAATAATCACGAAAAGGCTAAGGATCAAAACAATTTTGTTGTACTGTTTTAACCAGTAGGTAATTTTTGTCCAATTGGCTCCCAACAGATAGCCGCCATAAATCAACAATCCGTTCCAGACCGCTGCGCTTAAGAGTGAAAGAAGCAGAACGTAAAGCCAGCGTAAACCAAAAAATCCGGCAAATAACGAAATGACGCTGCGCGTCCCGCTTAAAAATCGGTTGGCAGCAATGACCCAATATCCGTATTCCGCAAACCATTTTTTTACCTTTTCGGTTTTGTCCACGCTGAAATACTTTTGAATCATTCGCGCTTTTAGCACACGCGTGCCCAGAGTCAGGCCGATCAGGAACATGGTAAAAAAGCCCACCACGCTGCCCAGAGTGGTGGAAACGTAAACGCCCCAGAAATTTAGTTTACCGGTGGACACCATATAAGCGCCAATGACCGTAACGGTATCGCCGGGAATAGGAGGAAAGACATTTTCCACAAAGGCGCTGATAAAGAGCACGGTGTAAGCCAGCCAGGGATTTAATTGATTAAAAAAATCGCTCAAAGATTCTAACATACTAACTTTCTGAACTTTTTTGGATCATGGCAATGACCTGAATGCGATTGACAGGGGGCAGGCCATTGGTCCAGTACTGTTTTATGGAAAAGTTTTGTGGGCTAATAAATAACAGATCGGCGATCTGATTGGCAAAATCTTTTAAGAGACCTGGTTTCAATTCCAGGTTGCCTTCCACGGCGCAATCGAGATTGACGATTGAAAAACCATGGTAGTAGAGTTTCAATTCGATTTGTTTGATTTTATCCACCGGTGAAAGGAGACTGAATTCCGGACGCAACTCATTTAGCCCGGCAGCACCCAATAAAGCATCGACCACGGCGCTACACAGAGCAGCAAACGTGGTCGATGACAAATTTCCGCTTTGATTAATATAGGCCAGGCCAATACCTGTTTTCAAGACAATCGTACGCTCCTTAAAATATTAACATGGCATCGCCATAGCTGTAAAAGCGGTATTTCTCTTTAATGGCCTCTTCATAAGCTTTCATTACAAAATCTTTACCGGCGAAAGCAGCGACCAGTAAAACCAGGGTTGAAGCCGGCAGGTGAAAATTGGTAATGACCGCATCTACAATTTTAAATTGGTAAGGGGGATAAATAAACTTATCGGTCCAGCCGGAACTGGCTTTGACCAGATTGTCGGCATTGGCCACGGTTTCTAATGTGCGTACCGTGGTTGTGCCAACGGCTACAACCTTCCCACCATTCAGTTTGACTTCATTAATATCCTGGGCCGCTTCTTCCGGCACTTCGTAATATTCCGAATCCATGTTGTGACGTGTTACATCCTCTACCTTAATCGGTCGGAAAGTGCCAAGCCCTACATGCAGTACGATGGGCACGATTTTAACGCCTTTGGCGCGGATTTTTTCCAGCAGTTCTTCTGTGAAATGCAGCCCCGCCGTTGGGGCGGCTACAGCGCCGATCTTTTTAGCATAAACCGTCTGGTAGTATTCTTTGTCGATCTCTTCAGCTTCCCTTTTAATGTAAGGGGGCAGGGGAGAGGTGCCTACGCGTCCCAGCACTTCAAAGAAATCGCTGCCGTTGTAATCAAAACGAACTACGCGCCCGCCCGAAGTGGTGTTGTCGATTACATCACATCCAAAATCATTAGTGATCTGGATGCGGTTGCCAACGCGTACCTTGCGCGCCGGTTTGACCAGTACTTCCCACATGGTGTCTTCCAATTGACGGAGCAGCAGCAGTTCTACCTGGGCGTCGGTTTTATCCTTAAGCCCGATTACACGCGCCGGAAAGACCTTGGTCTCATTGATCACCAGCGCATCGCCTTCCTGCAAATAATCCGTGATTTCCTTAAAAATACGGTGTTCCCATGTTTGTTTTTTGCGATTCAGCACCATTAGACGGGATTCATCCCGTTTTTTCAAAGGGTACTGCGCAATGAGCTCCTGAGGAACCTCGTATTTAATCTCCGATAACTTCATCGTTCAACCACTCCTTTCCTGCTTAAAAAAGCGAGGTTTGTTGATCCTTTTTATTGTTTTTTATTTTAAAATGTTCGTAAGCCAGATGCGTAACCACGCGTCCTCGTGGCGTGCGGTTTAAAAATCCCTGCTGGATTAAGAAGGGTTCGTAAACTTCCTCGATGGTGTCGCTTTCTTCTCCCACGGCTACGGCAATGGTGTTTAGCCCAACCGGGCCTCCATTGTATTTTTCAATAATGGTTAGCAGGATGCGTTTATCCATTTCATCTAATCCCAGTTCATCCACTTCAAGACGTTCCAGAGCCATCTGGGCTACCTGGCGGGTGATTTTGTTATCCGCCATAACCTGGGCAAAATCGCGCGTTCTGCGCAGCAGTCGATTGGCAATGCGTGGTGTGCCGCGGGAGCGCCGCGCAATTTCCATGGCGCCTTCATCATCGATTTCAACATTTAATATCCTGGCCGATCGTTTGATGATTAAATAGAGATCATCAGCGGAGTAATAGTCCAGGCGAAGCACAACACCGAATCGTGCGCGCATGGGCGATGTGAGCAATCCGGCGCGTGTGGTGGCGCCAATCAGCGTAAATGGCGCCAGATTTAATTGAACGGAGCGGGCATTGGGACCCTTATCAATCAAGATGGTGATGTTAAAATCTTCCATGGCTGAGTAAAGGTACTCTTCGACCACATTATTTACGCGGTGGATTTCATCAATAAAAAGTACGTCTTTTTCTTTGAGATTGGTCAGCAACCCGGCCAGGTCGCCGGCGCGTTCCAGTACTGGCCCGGAGGTGGTTTTAATGTCCACATTCAACTCTTTACTGACAATCATGGCCAGGGTCGTTTTGCCCAGCCCTGGCGGGCCGTAAAGCAGTACATGATCCAGGGCTTCGCCACGCTGCCTGGCGGCTTCAATAAATACAGCCAGGTTATCCTTGACCTTTTGTTGGCCGATAAATTCGACCAGGCTTTGTGGTCGAAGGCTGTTTTCGATCTCTAAATCCTCTTCTAACAAACCTGGACGTACGAATTTACTCATGAGTGCTAAATTACCTGCAATGCGCGTTTAATGATTTCTTCTGCCCTGTCGCTGAAATGCGCTTTTTGTGCTCTGGCAACCGCCCGTGCAGCCTGAGAACGTGAATATCCCAAAGAGACCAGGGCTAAAATAGCTTCCTTTTCGACTTCTGCTTTGGGCTCGCTCAGCACCAAACCTCCTTCTTCGACCTCCGTGGCTTCAGGCAGGTCAATTTTATCTTTTAACTCTACAATCAGCCGTTGTGCGGTCTTTTTCCCGATGCCGGAGATGGACGAAAGTACCTTTACATCCTGGGTCGAAATGGCTTTTTTGATTTGTTCTACTGTCAGGCCAGAGAGGACTGTTAAGGCCAGTTTAGGCCCCACCCCCGAAATACTGAGCAGGCCAAGGAATAGGTCCCGTTCCTGATCGTCTGCAAAACCAAATAATTGAACGGCATTCTCACGAACATGAAGATAGGTTTTGAGTGTTGTCTGAGAACCCGGAGCGGGGAGTTTTTGAGCTGTGTTCAAACTCACTTTAATGTTGTAACCAAATCCGTTGGTTTCCAGCACGATTTCCGTCGATTTATTACTGATTAATGTTCCGTTGATGTATTCAATCATTCTTCTGTTTTTTTATGTTAATTGCATTCGATGCCAGTGACACAGGGCGGCTGCCAGAGCGTCCGAGGCATCGATGGGTTCAATTTCCTGCTGGACATTGAGTAGTTGTTTGACCATAAACAAAACCTGATTTTTGCTGGCTGCGCCATTGCCCACAATCGACATCTTTATTTCGCGAGGTGCGTATTCAAAGACCGGGATGCCTCTGGATTCAGCAGCCACCATAACCGCCCCTCTGACATGGCCCATGGTGATGGCGGTTTTGACATTTTTTGCGTAAAAAACGCTCTCCATGGCCATTACATCCGGTTTGAACTCGTTTAAAAGCGAATTGATTTCAGAGTAAACGGTAAACACTCTTTTGGATAAACTGTGCGACGCTGTTGTTCGCACATGGCCATATTTCAACAACTCCGGATTTGCGTTTGCCGTTACTTCAATCAAACCAAAGCCCGTGATTTGTAAGCCCGGGTCGATGCCTAAAATTTTAATTTGCATTATTCGTTAGAAACCAGCCGCTCCATCTCGGCGTCTTCCATTTCAAAATTGGCGTAAACATTCTGCACATCATCATGATCATCAAGCGCTTCCAATAGTTTGAGCATCTGTTCTGCGGTTTTGCCTTCTATTTTAATGGTGTTCTGCGGAATCATGGTCAGTTCGGCACTTTCCATGGCGATGCTCTTTTCCTCAAAAGCATTACGCACTTTGTGGAAGTCTTCAAAGCTGGTGTAAATTTCGTAAAACCCATCGGCCACCTGCATGTCTTCCGCGCCGCATTCCAGAGCAATTTCCAGCATATCTTCTTCCGGGTACTTATCGATGGGTACTCGAATTAAACCTTTGCGTTCGAAAATCCAGGCCACACTCCCGTTTTCACCAAGGTTGCCGCCATATTTACCGAACAAATGGCGCATTTCGGCAACCGTACGATTCTTGTTATCGGTTACGGCTTCAATAAAAATAGCCACACCACCAGGTCCGTATCCTTCGTAGGTTACATCTTCGTAAACCACACCCGGCAATTCACCGGTACCTTTTTTAATGGCATTTTCGATGTTTTTAGCCGGCATGTTGGCTGCCTTAGCCTGAGCAATGGCCACGCGCAATCGGGGGTTGGCTTCCGGGTCCCCACCCCCTAAACGGGCGGCTACAGTGAGTTCTTTGATGAGTTTGGTAAAGATACGTCCGCGTTGGGCATCGACCTTAGCTTTTTTATGTTTAATAGAGTGCCATTTAGAATGACCTGACATAGTACCTCCTTTGTTCAAAGATGTTAAATTTAATAAATTTGGAAGGGCTTTTCAAAAGAATTTAAGTTTTTGAATTTTGGAAAGTTAGATAAATATCTGTCTTCTGTTTCATTTACCTGAATCTTTTCAGCTCTTTCCAAGCCCGCTGATGTGTAAATTCATGCTCTTTTAGGGCGGACTTTCTCCTAAAAAAATTTTTTTAAAAAAAAATTTAAAAAACAGAGTTAACCAACGACACAAGCAATAGAGGTCATAAAAAACGGAAAAAAATTTCCGGGACGAAGGTCAAATTAAAACCAAGGAGGTTCAACTATGGGAGCAGATTTAGCACGCATTGCTGCTAACATTCCAGCCATGCAAAACATCAACATCCTGGCCAAGGTCAGCGATAACATCGCGAACCACCAGTTGCGTTTAGCCACCGGCAAACGCATCAATTCACCGGCTGAGGATCCGGCTGGATACATGTTAGCTCGCGGCCTGGAAGCGCGCAAACGCGGTTTACAGGTAGCTCTCGACAACGTGTCTAATGCCCAGAATATTCTCGATGTGGCCGAGGGGGCATATTCCAACATCATGGACATTCTTCAAACTTTGAAGGAAAAAGCCACGCAAGCAGCTGACGGAAGTTTAAACAGCACGCAACGGGATGCCATTGACGGGCAGGCCACTGCACTGATCAACGAAATCGACGATATTGTTGACAATGTCACCTTTAACGACTCCAAGCTGATCGATGGAAATTACAGTGTCGCCTTCCAGACTGGTGAAACGGGTTCGGAACAATTGAGCGTCTCTTTGAGCGCAGCCGACAGTGCATCGCTGGGCATCAATGCCATTGATTTAAGCACGGCCAACGGAGCAAGCACTGCCATCGGAACAATTTCTACCGCCATCGACAATTTGTCCAGCTACATGAAAACTCTGGGCGAGTACAAGGTGCGTTTGCAATCCAAAGAGTCGAATCTGAGCAATGCGATTACCAACACAGAGTCGGTGCGCAGCACCATTGAGGATGCCGATTTTGCCAAAGAACAGATGGAAGTGATGAAACTGCAGATTCTGCAACAGACATCGCTTTCTTCTTTAACTCAGGCCAATGCCGCCCCTCAATTAGTACTGTCTTTATTCCGTTAATTGAGGAGTGAGTGATACTTAGCCGGTAGGTGGGGAGTGCTGCTCTCCACCTTTAACCATTTGAAAGAGGAGAAGGGAAAATGGTCAATTACAGAGCGCATGCCAAACGAACAACTCAAAATCCATACCTGGTGCAAAAGATAATGTCAGCCAGCAAAGAAGAATTGATCAAGTACATTTACGATTCTGCCATCACGGCCTGTGCGCAAAAGGACAGCGTAAAAGCCAGAAATGCCGTCAATGCTTTGGTGCAATCGTTGAATTTCGATTACAAAGAAACAGCTAATACATTTTTAAATGTTTACCGATACTTAATGCATCTGATTAACCATAAGCGCTTTGATGAGGCGCGTGTAGTGTTTTCAGATTTAAAAAACGCGTGGGTCAAAGCGTTTAATTTAATGTAAATTAACCGATGCGGAGGCAATCATGGACCTGTATTCCATTGGCAATTCAACGAACTCGATCCAATATTTAGTGGATCAATACATGGCCCTGGAATCGAGGCCCCGTGATGAATTGATTCAGCAAAAGAATGATTTGTATAAAAAGAAATCGGTTTTCAGCGAGCTGGACTCCAAACTCTCCACTCTTAAAACCAAACTCGAATATCTGAACGACATTGTTTTACTGCCTTTTCAGGCTAAAAAAGCCGCTTCGAGTGATACCGATAAAATTAGCGTACGGGTTGAGAATTCGGCGTCCAAGGGCAATCATACCTTAACGGTTCAGCAATTGGCCAAAGCCGATACGCGCGTTTCCAATCAATTCACAGATAGCGGCACGGATTTCAATTCCTTTACGACTGATCAAACCTTTACCATTGAAGTGGCACATCCTACGGACAGCGATGCCAGCAATCGTGTGGCTATTTCGGTCACTGTAACGGCCGATCAGCTGGCCGGCACAAACGACGAAGCGATTGCCAATATTGCCCAGGCCATTAATGATGCCATGGCAGAAGCGGTGGCCAATGAAACCATCACAACCGAAGAAGTGGTTCACGCTGATGTGGTCAGTGAACAGGACGGACTTTCGCGCCTGGTGCTGAAAAGCGAACAGACCGGTTACACCTATCGTATGACCTTTGGCAGCAGTTCCTTGTTGGATACCCTGGGTGTTAACAACAATGCCCTGTCGTCCGGTACCAGCGGCGGCTACATTTACAATGTTGGAACTTCGAAGACCGACAGCGAACTGAGTTCCATATTCGAGTTGGACGGCTTAACCCTTTATCGAGATTCCAATAATGTAGATGATGCCTATTCGGGCATTACTTTTAAATTGCTGGATGAATTTACCCAGCCTGTGACCGTTTCGGTTAGTTCGGACATAGAAGCTGTAAAAAAGGACGTCCAGGATTTTATCGACAAATACAATGAGGTCATCGATTTTTTAAAGAAAAATGCGCGCATGAATCCCGATACTTACGAGAAGGGACCGCTTAGTCAGGATTCAATCTATTCCGGGATGATTGCCGAGCTCAGAAGCATGGTTTCGGAACCGGTGGACAGCGTCGCTAATTCTAATTACAAACTCTTGTACAGCATCGGTATTGAAGCAGACCGTGATGGAAAATTGTCGATTAAGGATGCCGAAAAATTCAACAATGCAGTGGAGGCCAATCCTTCTTTTGTGTCGGATCTGTTTACAACCTCGGACGGGGTGGCCACCAGGTTGGTAGATTACATCGATCGATTTGTTAAAACCGGCGGAACCATCGATGATAGTAAAAAACAGATCGATAATCGTATCCAGAGTTTACAGGACCGTATTGATTACATGAACGAGATTCTGGACAAAAAAGAAAAACACTATTTTGATGAGTTTACCAAGATGCAACAGACGATTTACATGTTGCAAAACCAGCAAATGTTTTTTAGTACCTTTACCAATTTTGGGGGACAATAAAAGTTTTGGAGGAAGCCATGGAAGACTTAAAGATCAATACCAGTACACAGGTAAATAAATTGGCTGCCCTCGACCAATCGAAAGTGATAAATCTGGCGGATGAAGAGCGGGATCAGACATCTGGTAAAAAAGAGACCAGGAGTACCCGTGCAAATCATAAATTACATAATGAATCCAGTATTGCCGTAAATCAGCTGGTCGAGATGGCCAATCGTTTTGTACAGCGATTTAGTACCAAAATCGCTTTCTACTACGATCCGCAAAATAATACGTCCAAAATATTAGTTACAGAAAAAGAGACGGGAAAAGTCATTAGGCAAATTCCACCTGAACAAATGGGCGATTTAATTCAGAAAATGGAGGAGATTGCCGGAATTATTTACAATGGGAGGGCTTGATGTTTCAGCAAGAGACAAAAATACCCACAGAAATGAATGAAATTTTAGCACAGGAACTTGACTCTTTCAAATCCGTTTTGCAATTTTCAGAAAAGATTGTAGATCAGGTGGATTCGCTGCCCATTACGGTGTTGCAAAAAATGATTGGTTTGCGACAGCAGTGGATTGACCAGATTCAGCGCCTGGAAGCCGCACGTTCAGAATTATCCGATCAAAATGTCGATGAGCACGGCAGGGAAATGATTCAGAATATTTCGCAATTGGCGCATAAGCTGGTTAAAATTGATGATCAGATCTATGATGCTCTGCGGAAACGGAAGAACAAATATGTCAAAGAACATGCCGATTTGATTTCGGCAAGGCGAAACAATAAAATGACCGATGGATATTCTCGGGTAATGGACATTATTCAGGAGTAAATCAATGTTAGACAAATTAGGCAATTTAGAAGCGCTGAATAATTCCTCAGAGGGCACCGGCAAAATCAACAAGAAAGCGAGGGCCCAGGATGCGGGTAAGAGTAAAACGGATCAGAGCAGCCCGGGCAAAGTGGGGGATAAAAGCTCGAAACCTGATGAGGTGAAAATATCGGAAACGGCCAGGGAAATGATGAAGCTACGGGCCGAAGCAGAGCGCTATTTAAAAATGGTGGAAGAAAAAGAAACGCTTTCTAAGGATGATATCGCTGAAATCCAGAACAAATTAAAGACAAACCACTATTTTAAGGAAGAAGTCATCGACAAAATTATTGAGAAACTAATCCAGCTGCCCAATTTCAAAAACCTCTGATTAACAATCAAAACGAACGCACCGCTTAAATCCACTGCCTAAAATTTTTTTTAAAATCTTTAAAAATTTATTTAAAAAAAGTAAAAAGCCCACGACCTACGATAGTGAGGAACACATTTAAGGACAGAGGAGGTCGGATATGAGCCTCATAAATGATATTTTAGGTTTGTCTGGAGCGAACAGGGCCAATCATTCCGACGGGGTGAAAAAGAACAATACTAAATCGATTAAAGAGGACACTACCTCCCCGGTTGTGAAAACAGAAATTTCGTCTGAAGCCCGGCATTTGTTGGAGTTGAAAAGCCAGGCCAGCCAATACGTAGATCAGGTAAAGGAAGCAGAAACCATAACCCCGGAGGAAATTGAGCAGATTAAAGAGCGCATTAGTTCTCAGTACTACTTCGATTCACAGGTGGTGGATCATATTGTAGAACGCATGCTTAGATCTGTCAAGATTAGCAAAGTTAAATAACGGCCAATCTTCAAATTCAGGATTTTAATATGGAATTGTCTGTTCGGAAGAGAATTGAGAACAACGCTGATGATGCATTTAATTCAATCATAGATATATTGGAAACCGTTCCAGACAGCGCCTTACTCATCGATCTGGATTCTATGAATGTGCTGCATGCCAATCAGTCGTTTTTTAATGTTAGCGGGTATGATGAAAAAGAGGTCATTAACAAATCATTTTTGAATATCCTGATAGTTCCCAACTTATCAGAATTCCTCGAGTCTTTTAATCACATAGCCCGGGGCGAACAACAGCGCTTTGAACTGGTTCTCAAGGGCAAGGGAAGTAGAATCGTTCCGGTTTCCTTAAGTTGCCAGAAAATTTCTGGTCTGGATGGCGACATCGCCGTTTGTTATTTGAAAAATATCACCAAACTACGTCGCCTGGAGGTGGAACGAAACATGCTCTCCCACGCCCTGAGGCAGGTTAATGAAGGCCTGGGATTGTTCGATCTTGAGGGCAATATTATTTTTGTCAATGAATCCTTTTTAGATACTTTTGGCTACGAACGTGAAGAGGTCATAGGAAGAAATATAGAGTCTCTTTTTTCTTCTTACATTGGGTATGAATTTCAGTTGAATATTTTACCGGCTTCCCTTAAAGGGGGATGGAATGGAGAGCTGCAGGCGGAGCGAAAAGATGGCAAAGAGATTACCGTTTTTCTTTCCACCTCTACAGTGAAAGATGATCAAGGTCAACCGGTTGTGGTAGTGGCGGTTCTCAGTGATATTACCTTAAGGAAGCAGTTAGAAGCTCAGCTGCGCCAATCGCAAAAGATGGAGGCCATTGGACAACTGGCCGGCGGCGTGGCTCATGATTTCAATAATTTACTCACGGTAATTGAAGGCTATATTGACCTGTTGAGAAATAAATTGCAGGGCGAGACCGCGGTTGAAGGCTACATTAAACAGATGAAAAAAGCTACAGAGCGTGCCGTGTCACTGACGCGTCAATTGTTGACTTTTAGCCGCAGACAGGTTGTGCAACCCAAAATTATCGATGTAAATAAAACCATCCAGGAATTGTCAAAAATGTTGAACCGGTTAATCGGGGAACATATTGAGTTGATTACCAACCTCGATCAAAAGATATGGCCCATCAAAGTTGATCCCAGCCAATTTGAGCAGGTTATTCTCAATCTCATTGTCAACGCCCGCGATGCCATGCCAAAGGGCGGAGAATTGACCATTGAAACCCAACTCATCAATTTGGATAAAAACTACAATCGTTTTTATCCGGATGTTCAACCAGGTGATTACGTATTAATCAACGTGAGTGATACAGGAATTGGCATGTCTGAAGAAGTGCAACAGAGAATTTTTGAGCCATTCTTTACCACAAAAGAAAAAGGTAAGGGCACAGGGCTGGGCCTGGCTACGGTGTACGGGATCATTAAGCAAAATAATGGCCATATTGCAGTTCAGAGCGAAGTAGGTAAAGGAACGACCTTTAAGGTCTATTTTCCGGCTTTAAAGGCCAAATCGTATGCTCAGGAAGAGGCCGGAGAAAAAACACAGCTAAAAGGTCAGGGCCAACAGATTCTGGTGGTTGAAGATGAATATCTGGTACGGGAGCTTATTTGTGATACACTGAGAAATTTGGGCTACCGGGTTCTGGAGGCCTCCAATGGCGAACAGGCCCTGAGCGTATTTGCAGAAAATGCCAATCAGATTGACCTGGTTCTCACCGATCTGGTAATGCCGGTTATGAATGGCAGAAAATTGGCCGAAACCATAAAAAAAGAAAAACCGGATATCCGCCTGCTTTACATGACCGGTTATGACGATAATGCCATTAGTAAACAGGGCATGATTACCGAGGATATTGATTATATTACCAAGCCCTTTTCACCGGCGAAACTGGCTAAAAAATTAGAGGCAGTCTTTAGCAGTTAAGTGACCGGTGAAAGGAGGCAAAAGAGCAGAGCCGCAACCTTTAAAAAACCGCAAAGGGCAGTAAGAATTAATTTTAATTAAAAATTAAAAATTACGAATTACGAATTAATTTGCGAAGGGGCAACTTATGCCCAGGCGGTGAGGAACCGTGCCGGCATGTCATT
>NZ_JBSMDE010000216.1:0-15430 GCF_056497305.1 Caldithrix sp.
GTCCATGATTACTCCTTGTTTTTGTTTGTGTTATTACTAATTTAGCAATTGGAGTAATTGTGGACAATTATTTTTATTAATTTGCACAACGCGTGAGTATAAGAGTGTAATGGTTAAAGAATGCCTGTCATCGCTCTTACACAGCCTCGAGCCGAAAATCGAGTTACGTTGCGCCTGCGAATGGTCTGCCAATGTAAGGGATTCTCAGAATGACATGCCGGCACGGTTCCTCACCGCCTGGACATAAGTTGCCCCTTTGCAAATTAATTCGTAATTCGTAATTTTTAATTTAAAATGCTTCTCTGTGCGCTTTGTGGTTGATTAAATCCCTGTGGAAATGTTTATTGGTTGCGGCTCTGCTGCATTAGAGGAATTTTGTTTTTATTTTTTTAAAAAATGCACTATTTTAAAGAAACGTACCTCTTTAACAGAAAGGGAGGCTATGAACACACTTTGCAAATTATTACTCGGTTTGGCATTCCTGTTTATTATTTCCTGTCAACCTAAATCCATTGAGCCTCAACGTCCAGGTAGCAATGCTGATTTTGTGCAATTACCCAATGGCTGGCGTTTAACACCGGTAGGACGTCAGGTGTCTGTGGGCGAATTTCCGCTGAACATGCTGGTTACAGCCGATCAAAAGCATGTCATTACCTCAAACAGCGGAACCGCTGAGCATTCGCTTTCGCTAGTTTCCATTGCCCAAAACAGAGAGGTCCAACGATTGCCATTGTCCAAAACCTGGCGTGGATTGGCCGCAAATTCAAAGGGAGATACTATTTTTGTTTCCGGTGGAAATGACGATTGTGTCTATTTGTTGAGCTGGCAGGCCGACACGCTTGTGGTTCAGGATACCATCGATCTCAAGCAAAACCAGAAACCGGGTGAGGTGTCTGTAAGCGGCCTCGCTTACTGGCCCAGAGCCCAGGCCTTGCTTGCGGTGTCGAAAACCAGCAACCAGTTGTACTTGTTGAATCTTCAGACCAAATCGGTAAAAAATAAGCTTACCATGCCCGGCAAGTGCTACGAAGTTTGTGTCAATTCCCTATCTAATGAAGCCTGGATTAGCGTCTGGGAAAAAGCACAATTGGTGTGTGTTGATCTAAATAATTTTTCCGTTCTTAAAACCGTTCGAGTCGGAGACCATCCCTCTGAAATGGTCCTAACGGGTGATGGGAAATGGCTATTTGTGGCCAACGCCAATCAGAACTCCGTTTCTGTTGTTGACATGGAGGCTAAAAAAGTAGTGGAAACCTTACACTGTGCCTTAAAGCCCGATTTGCCGCCAGGTAGCACTCCCAACAGTCTGGCTTTAAGTGCGGACGGGCAAACCCTGTACGTTGCCAATGCCGACAATAACTACCTGGCTCTTTTTGACGTGCATGAACCCGGCCATTCCCGTTCGCTGGGCTTCATTCCGGTAGGCTGGTACCCCACCAGTGTGCGCGTACTGCCCCGAACCGGTCAAATTATTGTGGCCAATGGCAAGGGGCTCGGCTCAGCGCCCAATCCTCAGGGGCCTAAACCAGGCCGATCCGACTTAACGCACAGACCGGAAGAGTACATCGGACAAATGTTTAAAGGCGTGCTGTCCATTATTGATTCGCCGGATCGTAGCCAATTGGCTGAATGGACGGTTAAGGTGTTTCAGAACACGCCCTTCATGCGGGAAAAACAGAACGAAAAATGGAAGCAGACCGTCGTTCCAGTTAGGCACGATGGCAGCAAAAGTTCTAAAATCAAATATGTATTTTATGTGATTCGGGAAAACCGCACCTACGATCAGGTTCTGGGCGATCTACCTCAGGGAGAAGGCGATTCAGCGCTGTGTCTCTTTCCACGAGCGGTTACGCCCAACGCCCATAAACTGGCTGAAACCTTTGTGCTCTTTGATAATTTTTATGTAGATGCCGAGGTAAGCGCCGATGGGCATAATTGGTCTACCGCGGCCTACGCCACGGATTATGTGGAAAAAACCTGGCCCACCCTTTACGGAGGACGAGGCGGAAGTTATGATTTTGAAAATGCAGAAATTTCGCGTCCCACTTCCGGTTACATCTGGGACAATGTGTTGCGCCACGGAATTAGTCTGCGCGATTACGGTGAATACGTTGAAGCAGACAAAGACCACCCGGGACAATATGTGGCCAATACCCCCGGTTTAAAGGGGCAGGTCTGTCCCACTTTTCCGGGCTGGAATTTAAAGATACCAGACACCGTGCGTTTTGCAGCCTGGCAGGCCGATTTTGACAGTTTGCTGGCCAGACAGGCCGTGCCTCAGTTTAACATGGTGCGCTTTCCCAATGATCACACGGCCGGTACGCGACCCGGTTTTCCCACCGTTTTGGCCATGATTGCCGAAAACGATTACGCCCTGGGCCTGTTTGTGCAACATCTTTCGCACAGCCCAATCTGGAAAAAAAGCGTGGTCTTTGTTTTGGAGGACGACGCCCAGAATGGATCAGACCATATTGATGCGCACCGTTCGCCTCTGCTGGTTATTGGACCGTATGTGAAAAGAGGCTTTGTGGATCATACCATGTACAGCACCAGTAGCGTTCTTAAAACCATGGAATTGATCTTAGGATTGCCGCCTATGACGCAATACGATCTGGCAGCTCAGCCCATTCTGAAAGCATTTACCGATCAACCGAATTTTAGACCTTACACGGTGGAAAAACCGCAGGTTCGCATGGACCAGCTCAACACATCCCAGGCCTATGGCGCGCAGCGTTGTAATGAAATGAACCTTTCAAAGGAAGATGCCATTCCGGACATCGAATTTAACGAAATCATCTGGAAAGCGGTGAAAGGCAGCCATTCTGAGATGCCCCCTCCGGTTCGTAGCGCCTTTGTACAGGTTTCGCTGGAAGAGGAAGATTAAAAGAAGGGGAAAAACGCTCTCCCCCTCAATTGCTCAGGGAGAGAGCGTATGGCCCTATTAACGAATAAGCACCATGCGTTTGGTCATGCGGTAATGGGCGGTTTTCAAACGATAGATGTAAATGCCGCTGGGTAATATCTGTCCTTGTTCATTGCGTCCATCCCAGATAAAACGATATTTACCCGCCGTGAGGTCTTCGTTAACCAGGGTGCGCACCACCTGGCCCAGAACATTGAAAATTTCCAATTGAACGCGTTCGTGCTGCGGAAGCGAGAATTCGATGGTCGTTGTGGGGTTAAACGGATTGGGATAGTTCTGCCTCAAATCAAAGGTTAACGGCGCAGTGAGATTTGTTTGAATGTCTGTGGTCGGAGCCTGAACCAGAATGGTGTCTTGGGGTGAAAAGACTTTTCTGGTAATGAAGCGAATGGTTGTGCCGGCTTCGGGTAAGGTGCCTGCTCCGCCGAAATCACAAATGATAATACGCGCCAATACTTCAACGCTGTTGTCCCACCAGGTGTAAGAGAATGTATTGGATGTGAAGTCATTGGCAAATGCCTGATAGGTGCCTTGCTGATTAATGGGCTTTCTGACATAAATCCAATCTGTGGCTGGAAACCCAAACGTCGGGTCGGTGTAAGCAAAATCAAAATCCCCAGGTGTAGCTCCGCCGGAGTAACCGCCGGTTAATAATCGTACATCGTCGGAAGTGTCATCGTGGGTCGAACCAACATCCCAGAATTCGAAAGGAACGTAGGCCCATTTATTGTCAGAGTCATACCACCAGGCATATACGCTGGTATCCTGATCGGTAAAACGCAGTTCAAAGTCATGATTTTCGGCATTGACAATACTGCGTTCAATTCGGCTAAGGTCGCCGCTTCCTCCACCTGCGCTGACATAAAAACGATTAACATCGTTGGGCGAACTGAGACTGTGCCACACATTATTGCCGCCATAAGGTGTGCCAAAGTCGTCATATTCATCCGGAGTTAGAGGGCCCTGGGCATCGGAAATCTGGATGATGGCTTCCAACCCAGGTGTTGGTGAGTACAGCAGCCATTGAATGCCGTCCACCACCGGGTTGATTGGTTGTTCTTCTTCTGGTACTGGTTGGTCAATTAGCTTAAGTTCTCCAGTGGTTAGATCTTTCAAATTCCATAGCAGATCGCTCTGCATGTTTGGGTCCTGATAGTAGAAGGTGACCTGATACTGATGTCCGGTGAGCAAAGAAGGATCGGCAACAATGGGGAAAAGGTTTTTTGCTAAACCAGAAACATTGTTAATTTCCAGGGTGTCGCCCCATAACGAAGTCGGTTCCCACTTTTGCAGAGGAATTTTTATTGTGTCGATGAAATTGTTTCCGTCAAAATTGATCACAATAAAATCCTGGTAAAACGAGCCTGTATCGGGAGCTGTTAGGATTACATAAAAAGAAGTCGAATCTTGCTTACTGGCTGGAACCTGTACGTCGAACGATTTCTGAAAGTCGCCTAACCGGAGGGAAATTTGGTCAATATCGAAAATAATATCGTTGTTAACGAGTGTGAAGGCCAATTTGGCCGTTTCACTATGATTCAATTTCTGATCCTGTTTTCCGTTTTCCCATACCACATGAAAATTTTGAAGGTCTGGAGTTGGCCGTATTGTTAGACCTTCGACAATTCCCGGGAACATAACCGTCTCTCCCGAATTCAGTTCCAGTTTCAGATCCACGCTAACCGGATGTTTTTGAGTTTGCAATGTGCTCGAAACAGTCCAGATGGCATCGCCGGCAATTTCATCTCCATTTGTTCCGTCGTTGTACAAAGACTTTTCAATAGGGCTGGAATCTTTGGAATTGAAAATTAATTGGGCAGAAGAAACCGTTGCCGCAGGATCGTCAATGTTTATTTCAAAAAGAATCTGAGCCGCTGCGCTATTTTTATCAACCTGTATCTCTTTTTTAAGAACCTGCACGTTGTGTGGCGTTTGCAGCTCGGTCTGAACCGCTTTTGCCAGCTCTTTTAATCGGGTTACAGAATTGATATTTGATTGTCCGATTTTGCCTAAAATGACAAAGGTAAATTCTTGCTGGTCACCAGGATCCATTTCAAAGTTGGGTAAAGTAATCACCATTCTCCGATCGCCAGGCCCCATATTGTTCCCTTGCCCATCAAGATCGCCACTCATTGCATTGGGATCGCTTTCAGGGTCTCCGTCCAGGGGGAAGAAAGTGGCCTGACCCTGGTAAGGCCCGGAACCATAGGTAAAAGACGACGGATTGTCAATATCGGTACTTGGTAAGTAGCCCCGCAGCAAATTATACCAGCTTAACGTTCCATCATAGGAGCCAAGAACCGGATCGCTCCATACGCCTCCGGCTGAAAAATAACCAAAAGAGTGCAGTTGCTGCACATCCGGTAGGCTGGAAAGTTCAGGCGAATACATGACTCCGGCAGCTGGTGGGACTAAAAAGGGATCAAACATTTCATCAGAAGGATTAGCCGAATAGGCGAATCCGAGATTCAGTTGCGGATCACAACCAACCAGGTCGTCGCTGTAATCTCCAATATCAAAATCGACCCAGTAACCGATGTGCGTTTCATCGGCATGCACATCTCCGGCATATTTTAGTGTAAATTTTTTAAAAACCACGTCCTCAAAGGGAGCGAAGGAATAAGACCAGACTGTTACCTGTAATTCAAAACCAATAGGATTGGAACCATAGAAGTTCACGGTGTTCGAAGCATCATTATCATTCATGACATACCAGATCACCTGGGTGGCATCCTTTATGCCAGGGTAATCTCCCTGATCGGGGTCAGGGTAACCATTGGCATCAAGAACGGGATCGTAAACTCCGTTCTCATTCACATCTACGTAAGGGGCTCCCAGATCAACCGGCCAATTTTTCCAGTTACTGGCATACTGGTCATAAATTTCCTGTGTCATTTCATTGGTTACTGCATTAGGACTTACGTTGTTCAATACAGCCGCGTCTTCGATCAAATCAAAAAAGGTGAGCGTCTCCCAATCCCGACGAATGCGATAAATCTTTTGTGATTCAGGATCCTGACTCAGGTTACCGGGGATCATTCCTGTCCGGTAGGTTCTTCCGCCTACACGAACAGGCATATCGTTAGTAGCCAATTTTACGCCGATGACAATCCCATCGGCATAAATTACAGGCGCAGTATTTCTGGGGTAGATTCCCCCTCCTGTACCATTAATTGGATTAATCCCTGACAAGTTATCGTTCGATTGCCAATAAAGCCAGTTGTTGGCATTAAAAACAGTTTGATACTCAGATAGGGTAAGTATAGAGTTCTTGGGATAATCTGTATGTGTATTTGGACGTGCCAGGAGTTGTGCCACAAGCATAAGGCTGATTAATAAAAGAAGATTTCTCATAGATACCTCCTGAATTAATGGAACCTTATTTTTAATTTTGAAGGGAATTCAGGATTCAATGACTTCAATTTAATTAATAAGAAGGGAAATGTCAAAAACTCCGGTGCTCCATCAAGAATTGACAGACCAGAAAGCCAGGAATGTCAGGATGCGATCCATTGCAAAGTACAGAGCTGAAAACCTTAATCCCTTAGCCATTTAAATGATTCCAATCTGTATTCTCATTTATTTTCGAGTACGGACCGAACTTTAATCGCCAGATCATGTATGGTAAACGGCTTTTGAATATAGTTAATTCCTTTGTCCATCACATCGTGGTGAGCAATGGCATTGGCCGTGTATCCGGACATGAATAGGGTTTTAATCCCCGGGCGAATTTTCTGCACCTGTTCACTCAATTCTTTGCCGGACATTTCGGGCATGATAACATCGGTCAACAGCAGATCAACTGTTTGCCTTGAACCGGCCAAAAATTCAAGCGCTTTTTCTGCCTTTGAGAAAGCAGTGACTTTGTAGTTCAATTCCTGCAGTAAATTCTGGGTGAATTCCAGGATGGCTTCATCGTCTTCAACGATTACGATAGATTCTCCTTTGCCTTTGAGGAATGGCATTTTTTGCTTTTGTTCAACAGGTGATTCTTTTCCGCAATATCTGGGCAGATAGATGCGAAAAGTGGTGCCGTGTCCTGGTTCACTGTAAACGTTTATGAAACCGTCGTTTTGTTTAACCGCGCCATAAACGGTTGCCAGACCCAGGCCCGTTCCTTTTCCTACTTCTTTAGTCGTAAAAAAGGGCTCAAAAATTTTGTTTAGCACCTCTTTTTCCATGCCGCAACCCGTATCGCTGACGGCAAGCATGACATATTCTCCGGGTTTAAAACCGGCATGGCTCTGGCAATAGGCCTTATCCAATACACGATTTTCTGTTTCTATGGTAATGTTACCTTTCTGGTCAATGGCATCCCGTGCATTAACCACCAGGTTCATCAATATCTGGTCGATCTGTGAAGGATCCATTTTTACGGGCCATAGTACAGAGCCGGGCTGCCAGACCAGGTCGATGTTTTCTCCGATCAAACGGCGCAGCATTTTTAACATTCTTTCGATGGTCTCGTTTAAATCAAGTACCCTGGGTTCGATGGTCTGTTTGCGTGCAAAGGCCAGCAACTGTCTGGTAATATCAGCCGAACGCGAAGCGGCCTGATGGATTTTATAAAAATAGTCGTACAATGGATGTGTGGGCTCCAGTTTGTTCATGCCCAGTTGAGCGTTTCCAAGAATTACGGTTAACATGTTGTTGTAATCGTGAGCTACGCCGCCGGCCAAACGTCCAACGGATTCCATTTTTTGCGCCTGTAGGAACTGTTGTTCTAATTTCAGATGTTTGGTAATATCGCGTTTGACGGCAACAAAATTAACGATTTCTCCCTTGGCATTGCGCACAGGAGAAATGGAGACCTCTTCTGTAATCAATTCGCCATCCTTACGTTTATTGATGATCTGGCCATACCAGGTTTGTCCACTGGTAATGGTTTTCCACATATTTTTGTAAAATGCCTGATCGTGTTTACCGCTCTTCAAAATTCTGGGATTTTTCCCAATGGCTTCACCTCTGCCATAGCCAGAAATTCGTTCAAAAGCAGGGTTTACGTATTGAATCTGGCCCTCAGGATCGGTAATGACAATGGCTTCTTCGGCCTGTTCAATGGCCGTTTTCAGGCGCATAAGTTCCATGCGTGTCTGTTTTTGTTCTGTGATGTCGCGAATAATGGCAAAGGTGGCTGGGCGCCCGTTGTATTTAATAATTTCATAGGAGACTTCGACGTCGATTAATGATCCATCTTTTTTCACAAAGGTTGTCTCGTAGTTTTTGGGAGGGGTAATGCCCTGTTTTCTTAATTCTTCTCTGGCGAACATATCCCTAATGCCCTGTTCGCTGTAAATTTTGTTAAAAGGCGTATTGATGATCTCTTCGATGGAATAACCCAACATCTCGGCAAAGCGAGCGTTGCAGAACATGATACGGTCATTTTGCGAAATCTCAATGCCTTCATGAGCATTTTCGACAATTAGACGATACTTTTCTTCACTCTGGCGTAACGCCTCTTCCGACTTTTTTCGGTCTGTAATATCTAAAATTTGACCTATGGAAATAGTTGTGCCTGTTTTGTCTTTAATAATGGCAGAATGAATTTCCACGTTTCGTTTAGTCCCGTCTTTGCGCAAAATGGTAAATTCATAACTGGCTGGCACCGCTTTGCCATGTTGCCGTTTCTGGTATCGTTCCGTAACCAATTGAACGGATTCTTTTGTTAAGAATTCTCTGAAATCATGTCCAATGATCTCTTCCGGCTGTCGGCCCAGTATTTCACACAATTTTGGATTAACATAGATAAAATTAAAATTTGTATCGATCATCAAAATACCGGCATGCGAGTTTTCCGCAATGATTCGGTATTTTTCCTCGCTTTCACGCAAGGCAGATTCCATTTCCACCTGATGAGTGAGGTCTTTCATGGCCAGTAAAATTAATTCCTTTTCAATTCCGGTATCGTGCATTTTACGCCCGTTGAACGAAAAAGTACGGTGTCCCAAATGTTTAAAATCGTTGCTAATCATTAAATTTTCAAAAGACTTGTTTTGCTCAACGATCTCTTTTATCAAACGGCGTAAATCAGGCAGGTTAAATAACCCATTGGCCATTTGAAAAAAAGGTTGGTTAATCACATCCTGTTCGGACAATTGGAAAGTCTGGTAAAATGAACGGTTTGCGGAAACAACCGTTAACTGATGATCCAGAACCAACAGCGCTTCTCTGACCGTGTCCACAATGGCTTCGGCAAACAAACGCGCTTTTTGAATCTCTTTCTGCGCTTCTCGTTCTGCGCTTTGATCTCTAAATACAAGAATGCAACCCACGGTCTCGTTTCCTGGCCCATGGATGGGGGCGCCACTGTCGGCAATCAGATGTTCTTTGCCATCCCGGGAGATGAGCAAGGTGTGGTTGGCCAGCCCTACGACGATCCCCTCTTTCAAAACCCTCTTTACAGGATTTGCTGCTTTTTTTCGGGTGTGTTCATTTACGATATGAAATATCCTTTCCAGAGGCTGGCCCAAAGCCTCAGCCTCCTTCCAGCCGGTCAGCTTTTCGGCTACCGGGTTCATTTGCAGCACATTCCCGGAACGATCGGTGACGATCACTGCGTCTCCCACACTATATAGAGCCGTACGGCACCATTTTTCAGATTTTTGTGAGAGCTGACGCGTTTTCAACAAGAGCGCAACGCGCAAGCGTACTTCTTCAACTACCAACGGAGATAAAATGATTTCATCAATCATTTGTTTGAAGCCGGGCTCAAGATTGGTTAGTTCCTCGGCCGAAGTCCATAATAAAGCGGGCAAAAAAGCCGGCTGTGTTTGTTGCTTTTTCGTTCTTATTTGTTCAGCATAGCGAATAAAGGTGGATTGATCCGCAATACACAAATCAAATTGTTGGGGTAAGGCGGCCTTTGTGGATTGAACCAATATTTCATGTTCCGCGGCCAGAATTTTACTTAGCTGTGCTCTCTTTTCTGAATTGGCTACTAAAAGCAAAATTTTTGTCATTTATTCTCTCCGAATCGCGTTTTTCTTTTCAAACCGCCCAGGACAGAAATTAAAATCAAAAATAAAAGAGTTTAAGAAGTTGTTGATCGCGTTGTTCATGAACTCAAGGTAACGCAATCAATCTGGAATAGCAATTAAATCGCCAACAGGTTACTTTTTAAAATCGGTCTGTTTAACGCCAAACTTTAAAGTCTTTTTCAATAGTAGAACCTGGAACTTAATCAGGAATTAAATCCTCAAAAATATTGGGCTGAGCTGTAAGCATGGAACAGTGTTAAATAAGGTGATTTTCCCACGAAAATGGATCAGGAAATTAAAAATGCCATCATTTTGTGATGCATTCACTTTTAAAACGGGTTATATTTAATTAAAGTTGATCTGGTGTGAACAATTAAGAACTCTGTTCGTTAGCCTAAAAACACTGGAGCGTTTTATGAAATACATTTTTTTCTCACTATTTTTTTATGCAAGTCTGGTTATGAGCGCTGAGATTAAAATTATCCATTCTCCATTGCGCATTCAAATAGATGATCAGGGGACCTATCAACGTGTAGATTATCTCGGGATTGTCAATGGCTCAGCGCTAAAAAACGATTTGGGGAAGCCGGATTTACCGTTTTACATTAAACCTATCCTTATTGAAGCGGGCCAGGAAATCCGTTCGTTTGCAATCGAAAATGTGAAATTAAGGCCATTGCAAGGACAGTTTCAGATTCCGCCCAAACAGGCGTTGTGGGCGCAGGAAGCAGAGCTGGCTACCGTTTCGCCTGATCCAGAAGTTTACAACAATCGCAATCCATTTCCTGAAACAGTAGTGCAATATCTGGGAACCCAACACTTTAACGGTCAATCTATTGCGCATTTTGCTATTTATCCCTTTCAATACGTTCCCAAAGACAAACAACTGTTTTTTGTTGAACGGGTACAAATCAATTACCAGACCGCACCGGCGCAAGAGCTCCCGATAAAACCGGCTGTTGAACAGGATGCACTTACTGTTCAGAAGCTAATCCCGTCTTCTGCTACGCCGACCATTTCCGGTAGTTTTGCCCTGCCTGAACACAACACGGATCTTATCGACCCTGACCTATTGGCAAGTGGTTTAATTGACCGTTATGTCATCATTACCAGTGATGAGCTGGCCAGCGCTTTTGAGCCTCTGGCGCGCTGGAAAACTGAAAGAGGGGTGCCTACTGTTATTCGCACCTTAAGCTGGATTCGCCAGAACTTTCCCTCCGGCGTAGATGATGCTGAACGCATGCGTCATTTTATTCGCTGGTCTTACGCTAAACGGGGCACACGTTACGTGCTGTTGGGCGGAGATACCGACATCATTCCTACGCGTATTGTTCACACAGGGGATTTTACATTTCCCACCGATTATTACTTTGCCGATCTTGATGGCTCGTGGAACGCCGATCAGGACGACACTTTTGGCGAAGCCAGGGATAATCTGGAGGGGTATCCCGAAGTGTACGTGGCGCGTATTCCTGTGTTAACTGAGGCTCAGGTGCAACGTTTTCTACAAAAGTTACTGGACTACGAAAAGTTTGAAAATATCGACAGCGATCGATTCCCGGCATCTATTTTGTACCTGGCCGGCGATTTGCAGCGGCCCAATGATAGCCGCGATCAGCTCATTTTAAAGCACATCGATCCGCTCATCCCCTCTCAGTTCGAGCGTACCATGGTGAGTCAGTCAGAACAAACCGGCGATAGCCCCGAGGTTCCTCTTCAGGAATTAAATAAGAGTTATGGTTTTATTTTTTCCGAAGGCCACGGCCTGTACTTCACCTACCGTCCCGGCGCCAGAGGCTCTGATCTGTACAATTACCATTTAAACGAATTAAACACACCTGACCCAACCATCTGGTACATGGCCAGCTGTTACACAAACGACATTTCAAAACGTTGCTTTGGTGAAGATTACCTTTTAAGCCCAAAGGGCGGCGGAGTAGCTTATATTGGTAATTCCAGCTGGGAATATCCCTTTAGCGGTATTTACCTGGAGAAGGAATTTTTTAATCTGGCTTTTTACAAGAATTTTTACCATCTGTCTGAGGCCCATTATCTTTCAAGACTTCCTTATCTTGGGTATCTTAACTTTGAAGGGCCGTCGCGCATCATTGTTTATTCCACCGTTGTCCTGGGCGATCCAGAAATGCCCGTCTGGACCGATCGCGTCCAGAACATGACGGTTCAGGATTCGCTGGTGATCGGCCAGACCAATCGCTATTTACAGGTTGCCGTTGCTGCAAGTGATTCCAGCGCCCTGCCAGTGAGCAATGCTACAGTGGTGCTGTACAAAAAAGATCAGCTTTACAAAATCGCCCGTAGCGATGATCAGGGAATGGTTCAAATGGATGTTAATGGCGTTTTGTTAGATAGCGTTAAACTGACGGTTTGGGCCCGCAATTTTAAGCCCGTACAAAAATGGCTAAACCTGAGCATGAATGAAGCCTATTCTTTTAAGATGGTGCAAACCAGGTTGGAAGAACTTCTGGGCAACGAAAATGGGCAGTGCGAACCCGGTGAGTCTTTTAATCTTCATCTCAGTTTAAAAAACACGGGAAGCGCAGAGTGGTCTGCAATCTCTAAATTACATCTTTCGACCAATCCGGCCATTTGCCAGCTTTCTGACACCTTACTCTTTTTAAACCAAAACGTTGCCCCGGGTGAAATCTTTACTGCGCCGCCCATTTCATTACAATTGACGCCTGGCATGGGCAGCGATACCACCGCGCTCATTCAAATGGCTCTGGAACCTAAAAGGGCCAAGAGAATAACCAGCTCTTTACCGCTGGCCATTCATACACCAAAACTGCGAATCCAGCGATTGTCCTACGCCACTATTGCAGATACAACGGATGGCTATAATCTTAGCACATTGATCCTCTATCTACAAAATACCGGCAGCGGACAGGCCTGGCAGCTCCATGGTCAGTTAAGCACGAATGACTCTCTGGTACAGATTGAAGATGGCGAATTTTACCTGGAGAGTCTGCCTGCCGATAGCACGGTTTTAGTGGATGGCGAATTGGCCTTCCGCCACCAGACCTGGGATGTGCATTTTACGCTTGATATCAATGATGCCTCAGGCCACCACTGGCAGTTTAAGCTGGACCTGGAGGCACCGCAACGCATTGAGCAGGTTTCCTTTAAACCCAATCCGGAAGGGGGCATTGTTTTGAATTGGCCGCCGGTGCCCAACAGCGACGTTTTGGGCTACCTGGTCTATCGTGCAGAGGCTCCACAGGGGCCGTTTACTTTAGTTACTGAAATGCCTATCCCCGAGGCCGGCCATTTTGTGGATACGCAAGCCCGGGCGGGATCCCGCTATTACTACACCATGCAGGCCGTGGACAGCAGCGGCAATTACAGCGCTTTTAGCGATACCATTCAAACCTGGAGTTCTTTGCCCTTTCAGGAAGGATTTCCGGTGAGGCCCAATGTGCGGGCGATTGGTTCCGAAATCAGCGGCGTCACCTCGTTCGATCTGAACGGCGATGGTTTGAAAGAGCTGATCGCTACGGGCAGCAACGGACAGCTACATGTTTACAACTGGCGAGGGCAGTTGTTATTTCAGGCCGAAGGCCTGGAGGGCGATCTGACCTTTCCGGCCATTGGTCAGGTAACGGAAAGTCCGGAAGTCGAGATCGTAGTGGCCAGTTTTAAAGAAGGTGTGGCCCAAAACCATGTGTATGTGCTGGATTCGGAAACAGGAGCATTGCTGGCTCAAAAGGACCTGTTGTACAATGCGCCTTCTCCGGCTGTTCTGGCTGATCTTAATCATGACGGATTTGATGAAATCATGGTTTTAACGCATGCCAATAATGCGCCTGAACCGCCCAAAAACAGTCGACTGTACATTTTAACCGATAGCAGCGGATCGCTGGTGAAATTCAAAGACTGGCCGGACGAGGGCTATGTG
The DNA here is from genome assembly GCF_056497305.1 of Caldithrix sp. Classification (NCBI taxonomy): domain Bacteria; kingdom Pseudomonadati; phylum Calditrichota; class Calditrichia; order Calditrichales; family Calditrichaceae; genus Caldithrix; species Caldithrix sp. The sequence continues at coordinate 13,814 of NZ_JBSMDE010000216.1, forward strand.
TTTTCGGGAACCGCATCCGTGGGCAATTTGGCAGTGGCCGATCTTGAAAACAGCGGCACAGTGTCTGTTTTAGTCCCCACCGTGGAGAAGAAACTCTATTGTTTTAAACCAGACAGTGCTACCGAGCCCGTTTGGAGCAAAACTTTCAGCAACCCTCTGGAAGCGCCCTTGACTTTAGCTGATATTGACAACAACGATTCGCTGGAGATCATCGTACCGGTGGTCAAATCGGATTTGCTGTTTGTCTTAAAGAGCAACGGACAGCCCCTACCTGGTTGGGAAAACGGCCAGCCCTGTAACGTGACCAATCCTTACTGGCGCACTTCACCGGCTATTGTGGGCAAGGTCGATGAAGACCAACTGTTGGAAATTGTGTACGTTGGTCGGGATGCGCTTTACATCTTTAAGGCTGACGGCAGCCTTAAAAGCGGTTTTCCTGTTCCAATTAAGAATGGCGACAGTTATTTTAACAACAACTGGGAGGTGTTACCTCCTTACAACTCCCCGCTGCTCTCTGACGTGAATCAGGATGGTCTGCAGGAAATCATCTACCTGGATGCTTTTGGCTATATTCACGCCTTGAGTTCGGACCATGGCGCAGAAATCGAAGGTTTTCCTCTCTACGTCAAGAACAGCTTTATTAAAGGGCATTCGCCGGTTATCGATGATATTGATGCAGACGGTGATCTGGATATTTTATTGGTTAATCACGAGGGGGTGTTACTGATCTGGGATGCGCCCCAAAAATATGAAGAGAGTACTATTGTCGAATGGAATCAGCCTTTGGGCAATGTCCGGCACACAGGCCTGTACAGTCCTCTGCACACCCAATTCATCAGTCATGTTTCAGAGTCGCCGGATCGGCTTCCTACGGAATTTTTTGTAAGACCCAATTATCCAAATCCTTTTAATCCTCAAACTACCATTGAGTTTGGATTAAAACAGAGCGGACTGGTTAGTTTAACCATTTACAATATTTTGGGACAAAAAATCGCTGAACTCAGCGCAGAGCGCTTTTTTAATGCCGGCCTACACCGCTTGATCTGGAACGGGCAAAACCGATTTAACAATGAAACAGCTTCCGGAATTTACTTTTACCGCTTGACGGTGAAAGATGCCCAGACCGGGGTTCTACTCTTTAATAAAGTCAGGAAAATGATCAAGCTCAAATAGAGTGGATGATTAAATTTAGTGTGCGAAAATTTGTTTCATCGTTAAACGGTTTAGTGTTTAAATAGCTTAATGGTGGCCTGTTAGACAGGAATGAGGAAATGCTTGCGCCCGGCACGGGCCTTCAACCATTAATTCTCATTTCCGCAAAGCGATCCAGGAGGGACCTTAACCTTTCAATGTAAAGGACTCTGCATTCCGATGAATCGGGGGTGGAATGGAAGGCGGCAGAGGGTCTCTCTAACCGTCATTGCGACCGATACGCGGAGCGAAAGCGACGGGCAGAGCGGAGAAATCTTTCTCAGGCGTAAGGGCGAAGCAGTTTACTGAAGGTTGTTTAAATTAGCGCAACCTCTTTGTGTAAATGTTAAATCGCTCTTGAGAAAGACTTTTTAAAAAATGCTTCGCCCTTACAAAGTTTCGAGCTGAAGCTCGAGTTACGTTGCG
>NZ_JBSMDE010000217.1:0-10966 GCF_056497305.1 Caldithrix sp.
AATTCTTTTTGCAAATCTTTGGCCAGTGTTTCCACTACCGACTTTCCCCAGCCCAACGCTTCCTGTTTTTCAACGATTTTTTTACCAATCTCCCAGTACAATTGAATTAAAGAACGATTTACCTTACGCAAAGCCTGCAATTGCGCTTTGCGCACTTTCTGTTTAATTTCTTTCAATAATGAAAGATAGTTCGTATCTTTTTGTAGCGTGTCCATTGGCCAAATTCCTTCACGCTTATTTTCAGGAAGAAGTTTTCACTTCATCGCTGAAAGCGACTTCTTCCATGCCACGTTCCAACAACTTCAATCCGATGGCACATTGGCCCAGTGCAATTCCGCCATCGTTCGGAGGTATCTGGCTGTGAGTAAGCACCTTTAAATCGTGTTTCTGCAAAAAGGTCGTTAACAAGCTGAGCAGAACTTCATTCTGAAAAACGCCCCCACTCAAAACGACCGTCTTAATACCTGTTTTTTGAACAGCCTGCAAAGCCACGGCTTCCAGCAAACGCGCCATGGTCACATGGAATCGGGCAGCCAGTAAAGAAAAGGACGCACCCTGCATGGCTTCTTCCACCAGGCTGCTAATAATAGGTTCATAGGGAATATAAGGTAATTTGGCTTCAAATTGCAATGGAGGAACATCGAGTTTTCTGACGGCCTGTGTAAATTCAATGGCTGCCTGGGCTTCGTAATAAATTTCATTGCGTCCGCCGCTAATCACCGCAGCAGCATCAAACAGTCGCCCGCAACTACTGGTTAAGGGGCAGTTCAGTTTTTTGGCTAATTGTTGTTTAATGAGCCTGATGGGTTTGTGTTTAAGAAATGGCAGATGTGGTAATTCACCGTTCAAGGATTCAAGAATGTAACTAAGAGCCATGCGCCAGGGTTGTTTGATGGCAATTTCTCCTCCGGGAATGGGCAAAGGTTTAAAGCAACCCAGGCGTTTTAACTGGCTGTAATCGCCAGCCAGAATTTCTCCTCCCCAGATTGTGCCATCATATCCGTAACCTGTTCCATCCAGAATAAGTCCTATTACCGGTTGATCAATCTGCCATTCAGCCATGCAGGCCGCCATGTGTGCGTGGTGATGCTGCACTTTGACCAGAGGTGTTTCCTTTTGATTTTCGGCCCATTGGGTAGAAAAATAACCGGGATGCCTGTCGCACACAATGAGATCCGGTTCTGTTTGTAAAATGTGTTTAAAATGGTCAATGGTCTCTTCAAAAAACTGATTGGCCAGCAAATTTTCCAGATCGCCGATATGTTGACTTAAAAAAGCACGATTGCCTTTGGTTAAACAGATGGTATTCTTTAATTCGCCACCTACTCCCAGAACAGAGGCTTTACTATGCATATTCAGAAACACCGGGCGTGGAACGTACCCCCGACTTCGACGGAAAAAAGTGGTATGCCCTTTAAACTGCCCCACCACTGAATCATCGGCCCGAATCAAAATCGGTCGATTGTGCAACAGGAGGTAATCGGCAATATCAGCCAGTCTCTGGCGCGCCTCCTGGTTATCGATGACAATAGGTTCCTCACTGCGATTAGCGCTGGTCATGACCAACACCGGTAGCCTATGTGCAGGCGGCAAGTCGCGCAGTACATCAAAAATCAAATGGTGCAAAGGTGTGTACGGCAACATAATGCCCAACCGCTGATTGGCTGGCGCCACAGCATCCGCGACCGGAATTTCTGCTTTCTTTTTTAGGAGCACAATAGGCCTTTGAGGCGAGCTGAGCGATTCTTTTTCTGCGGTATCAAAAACAGCTATTTTTTTTGCGGTCTCCAGGTCGGGCACCATAATGGCCAGCGGTTTTTGTTCGCGATTTTTACGTCGGCGCAAACGTTGTACGGCCTGCTCATCACAGGCATCTACCGCCAGATGAAAACCGCCCAAACCTTTGATGGCTACAATTTTTCCGTCTAAAAGAAATTGTACCAGCTGTTCAATGGCTGCCTGTTCACGAGCAATCTCGCCATTTTCAGAGGTGGATTCTAACCAAACATAGGGGCCACAGCGGGGACAGGCATTGGGCTGGGCATGGAAACGACGATTGGTCGCATCCTGGTATTCGGCCTGGCATCTGGAACACATTCTAAATTCGGCCATAGAGGTATTGGGACGATCGTAAGGAATACGTTTAATGATGGTAAAACGTGGCCCGCAATTGGTACAATTAATGAAGGGATATCGATACCGGCGATCTTTGGGATTGCGCATTTCCTGCAGACAATCATCACAAACAGCAATGTCCGGCGAAATCAGAGTTTGATTGTCCGCAGAATCGATGGAGGCGATGATCCGGAAATCGCTCTCTTTTTTTAAAGGAATAGTTTGACGTTGCAGAGAAATAATTTCAGATAACGGCGGCTTGTTTTCCTGCAATTGGTGCACAAACTCATCGATTAAAGAAGTCTGACCCTGCACTTCAATAATTACACCGTCGCTGGTGTTGGTAACAAAACCGGTTAAGCGCAATTGTTTGGCCAGATTAAACACAAAAGGACGAAAGCCAACGCCCTGCACAATGCCATTGACCAGCATTCGTTGGCGTATTTTGGGATTGCGGTCTGTGGTTTTACCTTTTACCATGTGCCTCAACATGTGCTTTTAACCAGTTAAGCCAGGCTTCCATACCTTCGCCCTGGGTGGCCGATAGTTCAAAGAACGTTAAATGAGGGTTCACCTGCAAAGCGTATTTTTTGCACAATTCCAGATCAAAATCAACATAGGGTAGAAGATCGATTTTGTTGATAATACAAATATCGGAATGCTGGAACATGGTGGGATATTTTAATGGTTTGTCATCGCCTTCCGTAACCGAGATGATAACCACCTTGTGCGCTTCTCCCAGATCAAATAGCGAAGGACAAACCAGATTACCCACGTTTTCGATCAGTAACACGGAATTGGAAACTGGATTTAATTCTTTGACCGCATGATTGATCATTTGCGCATCCAGATGGCAGCCATTGCCCGTATTAACCTGAATAACCGGCGCTCCAACGCGGTCGATCCGCTCGGCATCGCGTAACGTTTGTTGATCACCTTCGATCACATAGAAGGGGATCTCATCTTTCAACTGCTCGATGGTCTTCTCTAAAAGCGTAGTTTTTCCGGAGCCTGGTGAACTAACCAGATTTAAGGCAAAGATATTACGCGCTTCAAAAAATCCACGATTACGTTCTGCCAGCAGGTTATTTTTTTTCATGACATCGGTTTCAATCTGAATGGTTTTACCAGGCTCATGATCGTGGCTATGGGCGTGACTGTGCACATGATCATGGGCATGCTCGTGTTCATGAAGATGAGAATGGGAGTGATCATGCTCATGAATGTGATCGCCATGTACATGGCTGTGTTTTGTTTCGCCCGGTTTTTGAAACGTAACATGATTTCCTGGTTCTCCACATCCACAGGTATCACACATTTTTAATCTCCTCTACTTTTTTGTCTGGAAAGCGTTGACTCAAGTGTACAAGCGTTGCAGCACTGTTAGGCTTTTAACTCTTCAAATTTTAATCAGGAGTTTTGTTTAAAATCCTGGTCTAATTAAATTCATCAATCTTTAAAATTGTATTCTTAATTTTACAACAACATTTCGTAACTCGTAATTCGTAATTTTTAATTTAATAGTATGTTAATTTCATTTACCGCTTACACACTTATCGCCTTGCCCTCCTCCTTCATGTTAATCCACATTTATGTTTTTGACCTGCAACTGTTTCCCGCCGCTGGCCAACACCTGTTCACCACAACCTGGACATACATTTAAAAACTGATCTGTTTCAAATTTTAATCCGCAATGGGGACACTCGGCGTGCGCTTTTAAATAGATAATTTCCAGGCGACTGCCTTCGGCCATGGTTTCTCTGGTGGCAGCTTCGAAACAAAATTCGAGCGCTTCGGGCACCACCCCGGACAAAGCACCGACTTCGATTGTAATAGAATTGATCTTACGCGCGCCGTTCTGTCTGGCTGTTTCTACCGCAATATCAACGATATTCATGGCAATGGACATTTCGTGCATCACCCATCCCTGTGTTGTTCTTTTATTGAAAATACCAACAATTTCAGATTGTTTCAAATGTAAATGGATAAATCGCTGATTAGTGAGTGCGGAGACATTAAAAGAGCGAGATAAAGCATTTCCTTTTAGGATTCTCTCATGTGCTTGCCCAGACTGGCATCGTTGAGGAAAATTCTTCGCCTTACCTTTGACAAAGATTTCTACTCTCTGTCCTGACACAGTCGGGGCATCGGTCGAAATGACAATCAGTGAGGCTTCGCGCCGAGCGTCTTTCCAAATCTCAATATTTGGGTACAGGCCAGTCTGGCAGCACCAGCCTGACAGGTTTATCCGACCGAAGGACAGGCCCGCCAGTCTGGCAAGGCGCAGCCTGTTGTAGCGCAGCGGAAATCCCGATTTTCGGGTACAGGCCCGCCCGTCTGGACGGTGTCCAGACGGACAGGCCATTCAACAATTAAACAATTCAACAACTCAACCTTTTTTTTACTTCATCACACAGCACAAAAATTTTCGCATCCCGCTGTGGCGGAATTAGAATACTTCCTTCAAAACTTATAATCCCGCTTAGCGGGATGCGAAAATTTTTAAGCTGCCTAATTACAGGGCAATCCCAAACGTTTGAGTAGATGAACATTTTGAAATCAAATTTTACAAAGCAAAGATTAAAACTCCCCCTTCCCTTTTTTTAAAGAGAAGGGGGGCGGGAGGATGGGTTTTAAAACAAAAACTCGCCTTAAATGCTTCGCCCTTACAAAGTCGCGGACTGAGGCACCAGTTACATTGCTCTTTCGAATGGTCTGCCAATGTAAGGGATTCTCAGAATGACATGCCGGCACGGTTCCTCACCGCCTGGGCATAAGTTGCCCCTTCGCAAATTAATTCGTAATTCGTCATTCGTAATTTTTAATTTAAAAATGCTTATCTGTGCGCTCTGTGGTTACTTAAATTCCTGTGTAAATGTCTTTTGGTTGCGGCTTGGCTGCCTTAGTTCTTTAATCTTAAATCTTGTTTCTTTTGTCTTGATCAAACTAAAGTTTGAGTTACGACTTATCAAGCTAAAGCTTGCGTTACAGGGGGTTTTTATCTTTTATTAAATCATCTAAAATAATCACGTTAATGTCTTTTATTTTTTTTAAAAATTTATCATTTGTAAAAAATGCATCACATTCAATTATAGAAGATGCTGCAATTTGCAAAGCATCCGGAGTTTTTAATTTATATTTTGATCTTAGTTTAGCCGCTTTTATTGCAATATTTGGAGTAATGTTTAAGATATTGAAATTTTACTTTTTACTAAAATTTCGTAATAGCTTTCAGCTAATTGATCCTCTCCCATTAAATAAGGGCGTATTAAAACTTCTGTCAAAGTAATTTACTGAAGAATAAGCCGTTATTTCATTATTATCAATTTTTGAAAAAATTATTTTTAATAAATTATGATATTTCGGATGTTTTTCTATAAAATAAATAAATGGCGACGTATCTATACTTAACTTGTTTATTTCTTTTAAAAAATTTATTGAATATTCCATTTAATTATAATTTAAAACCATTCATCTCTTAAATTATCAATGTATGCTTCTACATCAATATCTTGCCAGATTTCAGCGCCCATTCCTTCAAGTTCTAGTAAACTATGAGTTTTGCTTTTCTCGGTTGCTCTTTTTAACAAATTTTTATTTATTAAATTATTAAGTTCTATCTTTTCTTTACGTGTAGCGTTTTTTATAAATTTATTATAAATTTTTTCAATCTCCATTTATATTTCCTCATATTATTATTTAATACATAATACTAATATTTTACCAGAGTGTTCCTTTAGATATTGTTGTTTAAAGTAAGTGTTAATTCGATCGTCTATAGTTTATATTTTGGTAATTATTTTTTATATTTTTCCCTTTTGATCTTTGATCTTTAATTTTCCTTCTTTTTATTTTTTATTTTTTATTTTGTATTATTTCCTCTTTAATTTTTCATCTTTTGTCTTTTGTCTTGTTTCTTTATCAAGCTAAAGCTTGAGTTACAAGGGGCTATTGTCTTGTTTTTTCTATTTTTTATTTTTTATTTTTTCATTAATCCTTATAAAAAAGGCAAAAAGCATTTTTTTATTGCTTTTATATCATCTAAATTTTCATGCAAAATATGATAAACAATATTTCTGTCGATATCCAAATATTCGTGTACCAGCATATTTCGAAAACCGATCATATCGATCCAGATATTTTTTAGTTTATCTGTAATAATTGATTGTTTTTCTAAAATTTCAGGGATATCCCTATACCAATTAACTTCTCCCAGGTTTAGATCCGCTATTATATGGTTTCCAATGTCCAGCAATGCTTCAATACATAAATGAAGAAATCTTTCTGTACTACCATAATATTCTGGTTTCTTTAAAAAATCTTCTTTTGAATACTTTTGAAAATTTTCTAATATTTCAAGATATTCATCTAATTTTTTTAATCTTTTTAGTAAAACGACTGATCTGACCAATTATATATTCCGCCTTTTATATGCTTCTATATGCACATTAAAATAAGGTAAGAAGTCTAAATATTGTCCAACCACTTTTACAAAAAAGGCATTCGTATCAAACCCAGAAATTGCGTAGATACAACGATTATGTTTTACAATCTCATGCATTAGTATAATATTTGTATTATCTGGAATTACCAGATCTACATTTTCATATCCTGCTTTTACCAGTTCGCTCAATATCTTTAATTTATTTTTTTTAAAATCCTGCTTATCCGTTATTATTGCCAGATCCAGATCACTCTCAGAATGCGTTTTGCTTGTCGCAGTTGAGCCAAACAAATAGACAGCCTTAATCTCAGGATACTTTTTAAATACTGAATTTAATTTCTTCTTATCTATTTTTTCATTTATCATTTTTCTTTAATCTTTAATCTTGTTTCTTTTGTCCTTTATTTTGATTCTTATTCAAGCCAAAGCTTGAGTTATAGGAGGCTTTTGTCTTGTTTCTAACTAAGGCAGCAGAGCCGCAACCAAAAAACTTCTTTAAAAAATGACAGGCCAGTGCCCAGCAACCATTTAACTCTTACATTCATATACTCTTAACTTTACTCCTCCAACAGCAGAAGTCATTTCACGAATTAGCCCTCACCCCCTCGGTCCCCCTCTCCCAGAATAAAAATCTGGGAGAGGGGAGAGACCTGTGTGGGAAATTTTCATAACTATGTTGGAAATACAATTCACGAACAATGGGAATTCGCTATGTCAGCCCAATGCTCATTCAACAATTCAACGGTTTTACTTCCTTACACAGCACAAAAATTTTCGCATCCCGCTAAGCGGGATTATAAGTTTTGAAGGAAGTATTCTAATACCTTCAAGCTATTTTAATTCATCAATTGTCAATCAGCATTCATCAATCCTCAATCGTACCATAGGCAACCTGCAGATAATTTTTAATCCTACATTCCCTTCAATCATTCAATATTCGCTATTCGTTATTTACTCTTATTCTCTCAACTACTCATCCTCTCCAGTAACATACGCATCATAGCATGATACTTTTCTTTAATCCGCTGATACACTTCATCGGCCAGTTTTTCGTTATAGAGGTGAGTTGTCGAATTCCGATCATCCACCATCAGCAATAACAGTTCCGCATCCTGAGCATTGTACAGCCCAACCGTCAACCCTTCCCGAAAACATCCTTTAGGAGAACGACAAACAATCCCATGAATTTCTCTTAAATAGATGCTTAAGGTTTTCCAGCAAAGAACAAAACTATATTCAAATCTTTGTATCGTCGCATCGCGTACAATAGCTGAAAATGGTTCTTTTAGAATTTCATCCAGAGTTTTTAAAGCTCGGTCAAAACTTTGTTTTTTTAATTGAAATTTTTCCATACAATGCCATTTTTAAGAATATTCTCCATAAAGCCCTGTTCCACTTTAGAGAGATCAATTATATCTACATGATATGGAATATTCGATTCTTCCAGACGGGTTTTTAGCTTCGAAATCACTATTGGTTCTATTATGTTTCTACCTTTAATAGCGATATCAACATCAGAACCTTCGTCTTCACGTTTCTCAGCTCTTGAACCAAAAAAAACAATCATTACATCTTCATTTTCGAAAAAGTTTAACACAATTTCCTTAATTTGTTCGAGGTATTTATCCATAAAGGTTGTTGCGAAAAATCGATTGAAAAATTAATGTAGCCATTTCTAAATCCGAATTCCCCATCAGGCCAAGCGATACAAATCATAGCCGGCCTGGCCACTCCCTAAATTCTGTACACAGGATTCTGAGGATCAACCATACAGTTGTTTAAAAAATCCAAGTCAGCAGGGCCGCAACCCAAAAGATTTAAGCAAGCAAAGATAGCCCAGCGCATTCACAAAGTGTGCAACGATTGCAAATAGAAAATGGCAAAATATCTTAACATATCAGAATAAAACTTATCAAAGCTGCACCATTTGCTCCCCCTCCCCTTTATTAAAAGAAAGGAAAGGGGCAGAGGGGGTTAGGATATTCAGCACAAAAATTTTCGCATCTCGCCATGCGGGATAGAAGTTTTGAAGGAAGTATTCAAAATTCATCATTCATCAATCAACAATTCAACATCCACGTTTCGCGTATTACGTTTCAAATACAGCTCCGCCCCGTCAATTACATCCATCTAAAAATGGATGTAGCAATACAGGGCAAAAACGTTTTTCATATATTAGATTAAAACTACTTAAATGATTAAACTGGTAAGATTAAACCGATAATAGATTAAAAATTTATTTTTTCATTGATTTGCTATCTTGTCTCTTTTTTCAATGCACAATATTAATAAACAAAAGAAAATGATGCAAGAGTTGCTTTCAATATTTTTACATCAAAATGTAATTTTTAATTTGCTCTTCAAATAGCCGATTTGTGTTTTTTTTAAAATTTATTTTCTATCCGGCCCTCAGCCATTTACTGTTTTTCCTTCACGCGTTATCTATTGAACCATTCAAGGATATAATATGTCATGGCAGGATAGAGCTTTTGAAAAACGGATTCTAAATCCGTAATTCGGATATCGAAATCTGAATGGTAAGTCTTCAAACATCTATGACAATAAAGCCAGGAATGCACTAATGAACATTTTAAATTAAAAATTATTTACCCTCACCCCCTCGATGCCCCTTTCCCAGAATAAAAATCTGGTAGAGGGGGAAGGCTTGTGGGGAAAATTTTCCCACCTGTGTTGAAAATTTCCTATCATGGCCCCATTTTCGATCGATGGGAATTCAGAATGTCAGTCCATGATCATTCAACAAATCAACCATTCAACCATTCAACGGTTTTGTTTCCTCACACAGCACAAAAATTTTAGCACGCTAAAGGGTTATATCTTTTGAAGGAAGTATTCTAAGGCAGCATAGCCGCAACGTAACTCGAGCTTCAGCTAGAGACTTTGGTAAGAGCGAAGCATTCACAAAGTTCGCAAAGATTGTAAATAGAAAATGGCAAAATATCTAAACATATCAGAGTAGAGCTCAGCAAAGCGGCACGATTCGCTCCCCCTTCCCTTTATTAAAAGAAGGGAAGGGGGGCGGGGGGTTAGGATTTTTAGCACAAAAATTTTCGCATCCCGCTAAGCGGGATTGATCTTTTGAAGGAAGTATTCTAAATTCATAAATCATCAATCGGGGCATTGGCATTCACTGTAAAATTAATATTTCCAGGCACTACAACTCATCATTCATTCGCCTTTTTTACACTCTTTTCAGAAAGAATTTTCTGAAGTTCATTAAACGATTTCATGCTGGAGGTTCCATCGATTGCTTTTATGGCCACTTCCTGCACCTTTTGGTAAGCCTGATCTAATTTAGCGCTAAGTTGTGCTATTTTCTTTTCTTGATCTACTACTAATTTTTCAAGGCTGGCAATTTTTGTACTCAACACATTCTTTTCGCCTTCAAATTCTTTTTTCAATAATTCTTCGCGATTTTTATATTCGGTTTGCAATCTTGCGGTTGTCTCTTTAATGGCTTTGTCAACCGCCGCCTTAATTTCTGCATCCATTTTTGCAACGCGTGCTTTAAGATCAGCAAATTCCTGTTCCTGTGCTTCAATTAGTTCCTGTCGTTTTTCAAGATCGGCGCGCAGGCTTTCAAACTTTTCCGTAAATTCTTTTTCGCGCTCTTTCAGCTCATCTTCCAATTTATCTTTAGCCAGTTGTTTTTCACGATTAAAATTGTATTCATATTCTTCTTTTTCTCTCTGGCGTCGTTTTTCTTCTTCCTTTAACCATTCTTTTAATTCCGCTTCTTTTTCAGCCTTTTCTTTTTCCCATTTTGCTCTTGTTTCTTCGATTTCTCTTAACAACGTATTTTTCTTTTCCGTCATCTCCGCTTCAAACTCTTCTTTCTTCTGATTTTGGGCTTCAATCAAAGCTGCTAACGCATAAGCTGATTTTTCAATTTCGAAGATTTCTTTTAGTTCTTTTTCCTTTACCTCAATGGCCTGTTGAATATTTTCTAATTTTTCCAATTCCCGATTCAATCTACTTTTTAACGCTTCAAGAAATTTAAGATTTTCCGATTTTAAAGTTTCCACAGTCTCTGCAATAACATTCAGATTCAGGCCTTTTACCTTTTCTACGATTTCTTTTTTGCGTTTTTCTTCAACAATTTTTTCCGGCTTTAATTGCCCCTTTTCCTTCTCCACTAATTTTTTAACGATTTCATTGTACGCGTCTAATAATTCTTTTTTGGTATTGGTCATGGAAAGCTTTTTGGGTTTAAATTCTGTGTTTTCCATTTTTCATTCCTGTATTTTTATTTTTTTTATATTAATGAGTCCACTCTAAAAAGGTATTATTATCGAATTTTATTTAAATTTGCCTATTGTTTTTATTTAAATTACATCAAATATCTTCGTGTTAATCCGTGAAATTCGTGGTTTTTATACTGAACTC